>NZ_JMQR01000145.1:0-6641 GCF_000698025.1 Brevundimonas sp. EAKA
ACCGGACGCCCTGCCTGGCCCTGCCCACCCGGCTTCGGCTACGCCTTCGCCCCCCTCCCCGGACGGGGAGGGAGAAGGTCAACCAAAATGGTCCATCCTGATCGGCCCCGAGGGCGGTTTCTCGCCCGAAGAAGGCGAACGCCTGCGGTCCCTGCCGTTCACCACCGCCGTTTCTCTGGGTCCGCGCATCCTGCGCGCCGACACCGCCGCCATCGCCGCCATGACCTTGTGGCAGGCGGCCGTGGGCGATTGGGAGCGTTGATTTTCACTCCGCTATTTCCTGCCCCCTTGAGCCGGACCCAAACCTCGCCCATCTAGCCGCGACACACGGTCGCTCACAGATGCGCCGGAGGGGATCTGACGCATGACCGACAACGCGCCGCTGAGCCGGGACGTCCTCATCGAAGCCATGTCCAAGGGCGCCAAGCCCAAGGACCAGTGGCGGATCGGCGCCGAGCACGAGAAGTTCGGCTTCGACAAGACCACCCTGGCCCGCCCCGCCTACGACGGGCCGAGCGGCATCAAGGCCATGCTGGAAGGCCTGCAGCGGTTCGGCTGGTCGCGGGTCGAGGAGAACGGCGTCCTGATCGGGCTGGAGCGCCGCAACGACGAAGGCTTCATCGCCTCTGTCAGCCTGGAGCCCGGCGGCCAGTTCGAACTGTCCGGCGCCCCGCTGAAGACCATCCACGACATCTGCAACGAGACCGGCCAGCACCTGATGGAGGTCAAGCAAGTGGCCGACCAGCTGGGCGTCGGCTTCCTGGGCGCCGGCTTCGACCCGCTGTGGACGCGCGAACAGGTGCCGGTCATGCCCAAGGGCCGCTACGACATCATGCGCGCCTATATGCCCAAGGTCGGCACCCTGGGCCTGGACATGATGCTGCGCACCTGCACCATCCAGGCCAACCTGGACTTCGATTCCGAAGCCGACATGGTGGCCAAGTTCCGCACCTCGCTGGCGCTGCAGCCGATCGCCACCGCCCTGTTCGCCTGTTCGCCCTTCACCGAGGGTCGGCCGAACGGCTTCCTGTCGGCGCGGGCCAACGTCTGGACCGACACCGACGCCGACCGCACCGGCATGCTGGGTTTCGTGTTCGAGGACGGCTTCGGCTTCGAACGCTACGCCGACTATGCGCTGGACACCCCGATGTATTTCGCCAAGCGCGACGGCAAATATGTCGACGCCTCGGGCCAGTCGTTCCGCGACTTCCAGGCCGGCAAACTGCCCGCCCTGCCCGGCGAATATCCGACCCTCAAGGACTGGAACGACCATCTGACCACCCTCTTCCCCGAGGTGCGGCTGAAGGCCTATCTGGAGATGCGCGGCGCCGACGGCGGCCCGTGGAGCCGAATCTGCGCCCTGCCCGCCCTGTGGGCCGGCGTCCTGTACGACGCCCCGTCGCTGGCCGCCGCCTGGGACCTGGTCAAGGACTGGGACATCGCCGACCATGAGCGCCTGCGCCGCGACGTGACCCGTCTGGGCCTGAAGGCCGAGGTGGCGGGCCGCAGCGTGCGCGACATCGCCGTCGATCTGGTCAACATCGCCAAACAGGGCCTGAAGAACCGCGCCCGCTTCTCGGGCGGCATGGTGGACGAGCGCGGCTATCTGTCGGAACTGGAAGACATCGCCGACAGCGGGATCACCCCGGCCGAACGCCTGCTGGACCTGTATCACGGGGCCTGGCAGGGCGACGTGAAACGGATCTACGCCGACTTCGCCTACTGAAACCCGCAGCCCGTCGCGCTGGGCCGGCCCGATTGTCCGTTCTCAAGCCGATCTTTGAGCGAGGCCGCAGGGACGGTTCGGAGGGCGGCGAAGACAAGCCGTGCGGCGATCATGACCTCACCCAGACCGACGCGACATAATCGCCCAGTGGAAACATCCTCGTGCACGCAAATGCGGCCTTAACCGATCTCGCGTAGAGGCTGAATCACTTCGCGAGGAATTGCTGCAATGATCCGTTCGCCCGCCGAGGCGCTGCGCCCACCGCCGACCGATGTGGATCTGGACACCTTCTTCGACGTGTCGCTGGATCTTCTGGTCGTGCGTGAACTGGACGGGCCGGTGGTCAAGGCCAGCGCCTCCTGGTTCTCGGTCCTGGGGTATCGGCCCGATGAACTGGTCGGTCAGCTTCTGCCCAGTCTCGTGCATCCCGACGACCAGCCCGCCACACAGACGGCCATCCTGGAGGTCACGAACCGCCGCCCCGGCGACCCGGTTCTGGGTCAGACCAATCGCTATCGGCACAGGGACGGTCACTACGTCACCCTGGAATGGCGCGCCCAGAGGTTCGGCGACCGAATCTATGCGGTCGCGCGCGACGTGACGGCCAAGGTCGCCGCCGAAAAAGCCCTGATCGAGGCCAAGGCCGCCGCCGAGGCCGCCAGCCGCGCCAAGTCCGACTTCCTGGCCAATATGAGCCACGAGGTGCGAACGCCCCTGAACGGGGTGATCGGCATCGTCGATGCGCTGTCCCGCACCGCCCTGGATCCCGCCCAGACCGAGATGGTCAATCTGATCCGGGCGTCCGGCGTCACCCTGGAACGGCTGGTGTCCGACATCCTCGACGTCTCCAAGATCGAGGCGGGCGAGCTGACGCTGGAGACCCGCCCCTTCGACCTCGACGAGGCCCTGGACGCGCCGCTGGACGTCATGCGTGTCCGCGCCGACGAAAAGGGCCTGAGATTCGACGTCATCCGCGACGATGAGGCGCGCGGCGTCTTCGTCGGCGACAGCACCCGCATCCGCCAGGTGATCGGCAACCTTCTGTCCAACGCGGTGAAATTCACCCACCAGGGCGGCGTCTCCGTCCGCATCGCCCTGGACGAAGACCACGACAGCCTGACCCATCTGATCGTGGATATCCAGGACACCGGCGTCGGCTTCAACGCCGAACACGCCCCCCGCCTGTTCGACCGCTTCAGCCAGGCCGACGCCACCATCACCCGGCGCTTCGGCGGCACGGGCCTGGGCCTGTCGATCTGCCGCGCCCTGGTGGAGATGATGGGGGGACGGATCACGGCCGAATCGACGCCCGGACAGGGCAGCCGCTTCAGGATCGAGATCCCCTTGGCCCGCAGCACCTCCCTGTCCGACTATGTCGCCGGCGAACGCGCCCGGGCGGCCGAGGTCCCGGCGCCGATGCACACGATCCGGGTCCTGCTGGCGGAAGATCATCCGACCAACCAGCGCGTGGTTCAGCTGATTCTGGCCGGACACCCCGTCGAACTGATCACGGTCGAGGACGGCGCCCAGGCCGTCGCCGCCTTCCAGGCCGGCAGCTTCGACGTGATCCTGATGGACATGCAGATGCCCGGCATGGACGGGCTGACCGCGACCCGCATGATCCGCGAACTGGAAGCGACGCGCGCCGCCAACATCCACACGCCGATCATCATGCTGAGCGCCAACGCCATGGCCCAGCACCGCGAGCAGACGATCCAGGCCGGCGCCGACATCCATGTGCCCAAGCCCATCACCGCCGCCAGTCTGCTGGCGGGCATCCAGTCCGTCCTGCCGGCCTGAAGACCGCCTGAAACAAGCGCGCCTTGCGGCGCGCGTCTCAGGCGACGGCGGCGATCAGCGGCGGCCCGCTTCGGCGCCAGTCGCTGCTGGTCCAGCTCAGGACCATGTGGGTCAGCTCGACGATGTTGATCGGCTTGGCCATGCAATCGTCCATGCCGGCGGCGAAATACTCGGCCTTCTGTTCCGCCAGGGTGTTGGCGGTCAGGGCCACGATGGGGGTGGCGCCGCGATGGCCCGGCAGGGCGCGGATGGCGCGGGTGGCGGCGACCCCGTCCATGACCGGCATCTGGATATCCATCAGGATCAGGTCCCAGTCGCCGGTGCGGGCGGCTTCCAGCCCCTGGGCGCCGTCCTCGGCCGTGGCGCAGGCGATGCCCTGGACCTCCAGCACCGCGACCACCAGGGCCCGGTTGCAGTCGTGATCATCGACATACAGGATCCTGGGCGTCCGCCCCGACCCTTCCGTCTCGATGGCTTCGAAGGCCCCAGAAACCTCGGCCGGAAACTCGGCCGGAGCCTTCGCCCCGACCTCTGACTCGACGACGGTCAGACCGGTCGCTGCGGGCGCGGCGTCGCCTTCCGAGGCGTCCCTGCCCGACTGGTCGATCATCTCGTTGACGACCGACAGCAGGCGCTGACCGGCGTTGTTGATCCGCCCCACATGGTCGGCCTGTTCGACATTCAGACTGGACGTCGCCAACAGGTCCGAGAAGCCGATCACCGTATTCAGCGGCGTGCGCAGCTCGTGCGACATTTCGGTCAGGAAGGCCTGGCGCGCCTCGGCCATGGCGGCCTTCTGCTCGGCCGCCGCGCGGGCGTTCTGGGCCTGGACCCGCGCGGTCACGTCGCGTTCGTCCAGCAGCACGCTCATCTGGCCGGTCGCCGGATCCGTGACCGGCCGCACGTCGAGCTGATGCCAGCGCAGCCCGTCACGCGTGACGACCTGGCAGACGTCGGTGACGGCGTTTCCGGCCAGGGCGGCGGCCAGCAGCGGCGGCGCGCGCTCCGGCTCGGCGAACCGCGCCTCGAACCCGTCGGTCGCCGTGCCGTAGGCGGCGAAGGCCGCCGGATTGGAGAAGATCGGCCGCCCCTCGGGATCGAACAGGCTGATCAGGGTCGAGGTATGGCGCAGGGCCTCGGCCGCGCGGTTCTCGTCGCCGTCCGCCGCGATGGGCGAAGCCTCGACCAGCAGCACCGGCGTCCCGTCTTCCAGAAGATAGGTCGAGATCACCGCCGCCACCGTCACCGGGTGGCCGTTGGGGTAGAAGGTCCACTGGTCGCAGACGACCGACCCGTCGGCGGTCTCGCGCGCCAGCCGTTCGACGCGCGCCACGGCCGCCGGCGACAACTGGCCGAAGCCACGGGCCAGCAGGGCCTCCAGACTGTCCGCCTCCCATAGCTCCAGCGCCGCCGGATTGGCGTAGACGCCGCGCCGGCTGACCGGATCGAACAACCATATCGGGCGACGCAGGGCGTCCCATTCGTGCATAGCTGCGGTGCCCTTTCTGGACGACGGTTATTGTAGGACGATCACTGACGGAACGCTGTTAAGAACCGGCTAAGTCGAACCTGCGGAAACCCCGTATGCGCCGCGCGTCCCAAAGCCGTCAGCTCAGGCCACGGCGTAGCGCGCCACGACCCCGTCCGGCTGGAAATCATGCTCCGCCAGCTTGTCCAGCGACCGCAGCACCCGCGCCAGGAAGGCGGCGGGATCGCCCGCCTCCACCGCCGGCCGCAGCCAGTCGGTGACGACGGCGCGGGCGGGGTAGGTTCCGACCGGGCCGGGAATGCTCAGCGCCACCTCGACCCCTTCGGCGATCCAGCCGGCCACTGTGGCGAAGAAGTCCGGCGAGGCCAGGAAGTCAGACGGCCGGATGACATACAGGGTGATGACCCCGTCCTCGATCCCGTCGGGCCGCACGATCACCCCGCTGCGGTCCGGCCGCCAGTCGTCCGACAGCTCGACCACCCGCCACAGGCAGAACCAGACGCGACAGGTGTTGGGTCGGATCGCATGGACCGAGCAGCCGGCGGCCTCGACGCAATAGGCGCACAGTTCGCCGGTCGGCTTGGCCAGTTCGGGCAGGTCCAGCGGAATGGCGCGGCAACATTCGACGCAGGCCCCGCAGGTCCGGTCGGGCAGCAGGGGCAGGCTCACTCGCCCGCCCGCTCCAGCCGGGCGATGCGGCGGTCCATGTCGGCGACGACGGCCTCCAGCCGCGTCTTTTCCGACGCCATGTCCACCGGCGTCCCGTCCTCATAGGCGATGGTCGCGCCTTGAGCGATCAGATCGAGGCGGTAGATGGCCGTCACGCGCTGGGCCCTGAACCGTTCCAGGGCGGCCTGGGCGGCGGGATCGGGGGCCGAATTCGGGGTCTTGCTCATGGCCGTGGCTCTAGCCCATCGCGTCTTCAGGGGAAACCGCCTGTGGATACGGGCGTTTGACGCTGAACCCCGGCCAGAATCCCTGTATGAGGTCCACGGATGATCGGGCGTTTCCCCATCCTCTATATCGCCGAGGCCGACGCCGAGGACGCCGTGCTGTCCTCGGGCGTTCTGGCGCATCTGGTCGACAGCCTGCCGGAGGCCGGCTTCACCGTCGTCGGCTCGGCCGCCAGCGCCCCCCTGTTCGCCGACACCCCGCGCCTGGAACGCCTCCTGGTGCTGGAGCGCGAAGGCCGTTTCGACTGGATCGCCCTGTGGAACCAGGTGCGCGGGACCAAGTGGGGCCTGATCGTGGACATGCGCGGCTCGGACCTGTCGGGCAAGCTGCGCCGTGTGAAACGGGCGGTGCGCGACAAGACCGCTCAGCCCGGCCTGCACGCGGTCCAGGCGGCGGCCGCGGTGCTGAAGCTGGAGCCGCATGAGGTTCCGGCCCCCCGCCTCCATGTCTCGGATCAGACGCGCGCCCAGGTCGAGGCCCTGATCCCCGCATCCGGCGGCGCCAATTCTGAAAAGGATCGGCCCATCCTGGCGATCGGCCCCGGCGTTGAATGGATGGGCCGCCGCTGGCCCGCCGAACGCTACGCCAAGGTGGCGACCAAGCTGCTGGCCGACGACGGCCCCCTGGCGGGCGGCCGGCTGATGCTCGTCGGCGAGGAGATCGACCGCGAGG
>NZ_JMQR01000146.1:0-6602 GCF_000698025.1 Brevundimonas sp. EAKA
CTGCCGCATGATCATCGATAGTATCGTCTTCTTTCGTAGCGGCGGTTTTTTTTTTACAAGCAAAAGACGGAATCCGAGAGGCTAGGGGGTCTGGTGGCCTGGGAGATGTATAAAAGAGCCGGGGGGGGGGCGGCAGGGCCCCCCGCCCCCGGGTCGTCGATCTTGTCGGTGTCCCCCCCCACCAACAGCCGCCCGCCGGGACGCAAGACCGCCGCCAGGGCCGCCAGGGCCCGCCGCTGCTGCTCGGGGCTGTCCACCCCATAGCCCAGCACCCCGTTGCAGACGACGGCGTCGAACGTCAGGTCGCCGAACAGGGCGTCGGCCTCGCAGACGTCGCCGGTGCGGTGGCGGCCCTTGCGGCCCCAGCGTTCGGCGGACGGGTCGATGTCGGTGGTCCAGACCTCGCCGCCGTTCGCCTCCAGCGCCGCATAGTCGTCCAGCGTATATTCGCGACACCCGACCCACAGGATGCGTCCGCCGTCGGCGGCCAGGGCGGGCACATAGCTTTCGGCCATCACACGCCGATCCGGCAGGTCGCGAATCCGCCGCGCCTTGGCGGAGCGCGCCCCATTGGCGGCGGCCCCGCCGGGGGCCAGCCTGGACATCACGCCCTTGATGTAGCGTCCCAATCCCACGCGCGTCTCCCCTTGATCCAAGACCGCCGTGTTATCGGGACGGCGCGCGTCTGCCAATCGTTCCGACCCGCGCCCCCGCCCGTCAGAGCGCGATCCGCAGCGAGGCGCGCAGGCTGCGGGGGGCGCCGGGGAAGATCCAAAGGGCGCTGTAGGAGCTGGCGGCGTAGCGTTCGTCGAACAGGTTGTCGACCTCGACCCGCGCCGTGACCTGGGGCGTCAGGCCATATTCGACCGCCGCCTTGGCCTTCCAGTAGGCGGGCAGCCGCACCCCGTCGGTGGTCAGGGTCGCGGCCCGGTCGCCGACATAGGCGGCGCCGGCCGTCATCGACCAGTCCGTGCCGTGGGTCGTGGCGAAACGACCGACCACGAACAGCGAGCCCGAATGTTCCGGCACGTTCAGCACATTGTCGGTGGCGAAGGCCTTGTCGTCGGCCTTGGCGTCGGTCCAGGCGTAGTTGGCGACCACCTGCCAGGCCTCGCCCACCCGCACCGACCCGTCCAGCTCGATCCCGCGCGAGGTCAGCTTGCCGACCGGCGCCAGATAGTTAGCGTCCACCGGGTCGCTGGTCAGGATGTTGGTCTTCTCGATGTCGAAGACGGTGGCGGCGAGGTCGATTCCCTCCCAGGCGCCGGACAGGCCGATCTCATAGCCCTTGCCTTCTTCGGGCGCGAAGCCGGCGCCGGTCCGGCCCGTGCCGGAGTTCAGCACGAAGGACTGGCCATAGCTGGCGTGGGCGGTCAGGGCGTCGGTCAGGCGATAGCGGGCGGCGAAGCGATAATCGACCGGGCTGTCCTTGTTCTCGCCCACGGCGCCGGTGCGGTTGTTGCGGATGGTCTGGCTGTAGTCGTCCCAGCGCAGGCCCCCGACCAGGCTGAGACGGTCGTTCACCTCCCACAGGTCCTGGGCGTACAGGGTGATGACCTCGCGCGTTTCCAGATTGTCGGTGAAGGGCAGGGGCGTGGGGCTGGGGACCGCGCCATAGACGGGATTGAACAGGTCGATCGGATAGGGATTGGCCGCCGTCGGATTGATCCGCAGCCACTTCTCGCCATAGGTCAGCTGATAGGCCTTCAGGCCGAAGCCCAGAGTGTGGACGCCCAGGCCGGTGGCGACCACGCCGTTCAGCTCCAGACGGGCCGACAGGTCCTCGACCGTGAAGTCGCGGCCCCGGCGCTGGCGCCACAGCGTCTCGCCGACCAGGCGCGAATGGTCGCTGGACAGGCCGCGCAGCGAACCGCCGCGCGAGGCCACGCCGCCGTTCAGGCTCCAGCCGTCGCTGATCTGGTATTCGCCCGTGATCTGGTGCCGTTCGTTGCGGAACCGCGTCGGGCCGTCGCTGGGCTCGCCGTAGTAGTTCGACTCCGGCAGGGCCAGGGCGTCGCCGTTCACGGCGGGCATGCCTCGGTCGAACAGGGTCGAGAAGACGGTGAACTCGCCCACATAGGTCAGGCGCAGGGCGTCATTGGGCCGCCAGGTCAGGGACGGGGCGACCGAGGTGCGATCCATCCCGACATGGTCGCGCCAGCCGCTGCTGGTCTCGCCCGCCAGCACCAGCCGCCCGGCCAGGCTGTCCGAGATCGGGCCGGTCACGTCCAGTTCGCCGCGCCTGAGGCCGAAGGAGCCGACCGTGCCGGTGAAGACCGCATCGGGGGTGAAGCGCGGGGTCTTGGAGACGATATTGATCCGGCCCGCCGGGTCGATGTCGCCGAACAGGGCGCCGGCCGGGCCCTTCAGAACCTCGATCCGCTCGGCCGTGGCCGGGTCGCGCGGCGGCGCCATGCCCCGGTTGGCCAGGAAGCCGTCGACATAATATTCGGCTCCGCCGTCGGGCGTGCCCAGGAAGCCGCGGACGGCGAAATTGTCCATCACCCCGCCGCGGTTGTTCTGCTGGCTGACGCCGCTGACCAGTTCCAGAGCGTCGGACAGGCGGGTGGCGCCGACGGCCTTCAGCAGGTCGCTTTCGATCGACCGGCTGGACGGAGACATCCGCTCGGTCACCGCACCGACGCCCAGGGTGCGATCGTGCGGGGCTGTGCGACGACCCAGAACCACGATCTCGCCGACGGTCGCGGCCTCGCCCGGCTCCAGGGTCGGCTCCAGCGCGGCAGGGGATCCGGCGTTGGCGGCGGCCAGAAGGCACAGGCTGGCGCAGCTCGAAAGCAGGGACACGTGATACTCCGTTGAAACGTTATAAAGTATCGGCTATCCGCTTCCGCCTGATGATGTCAACCGCCGCAACGCTTGCGCCCGCTTCCGTCGCACCGCCCGAACAGGTCCATTCGGGCGGCCGTATCCGTTCCATCGACGCCCTGCGCGGCCTGGTCATCCTGCTGATGCTGGTGGACCATGCGCGGGAGTTCTTCTTCATCCACGCCCAGGTCTCGGACCCGATGAACCTGGAGACGACGTCTCCGGCCCTGTTCTTCACCCGGCTGTCGGCCCATCTGTGCGCACCGGTGTTCATCGCCCTGACGGGACTGGGCGCCTGGCTGTACGGCAACGGCCGAGGGGGAGGGGCGGTCGGCGCACGGGCGGCGTCCGACTTCCTGCTGAAACGCGGCCTGTTTCTGGTGGTGCTGGAGCTGACGCTGGTCGGCTTCGGCTGGAGTTTCTCCTTCACGCCCCAGATCATCTATCTTCAGGTCATCTGGGCCATCGGCCTGTCGATGATCGCCCTGGCCGCCCTGGTGCGTCTGCCGCGTCCGGCCCTGATCGCCGTCGGCCTGATCATCGTCCTGGGCCACAATCTGCTGGATCCCATCACGATCACAGCGGGCCAGCCGGGTCATGTCCTGTGGGCGGTGCTGCACGACCGCACCCTGATCGACCTGCCCTGGGGCGGTCAGGTGCGGACCTCCTATCCCCTGCTGCCCTGGATCGGGGTGGCGGCCCTGGGGTACGGGATCGGACCGTGGTTCGTCGGGGATGCGTCGCTGCGTTTGCGGCGGCTGGTCCTGACCGGCTTGACCGCCCTGACGCTGCTGATCGTGCTCCGGGGCCTCAATGTCTACGGCGACCCGACGCCCTGGGCCGTCCAGGCCACGCCGCTGCACACCGTCATGAGCGTGCTGAACCTGACCAAATATCCGCCGTCGGCCGATTTCATCCTGCTGACGCTGGGCCTCGGCGCCCTGCTTCTCGCAGGCCTGGAACAGGCGCCGTCCCGATTGACGGGCGTTCTGGCCGTGTTCGGCGGGGCGCCGCTGTTCTTCTATCTGATCCACATCTACGGGCTGCACCTGGTCTATCTGTCGGCCCTGGCCCTGTTCGGCGCCAACCAGGGCGACGGCTTCGGCGTGCCGAACGTCGCCTGGCTGTGGCTGTTGGCCGCCGGGGTCGCCGTGCCCTGCTGGTACGCCTGCCGCTGGTTCGCCGGCGTCAAACGGCGCAGCCCGCACGCCTGGATGAAATACCTGTGACATCAACCGATCCCATAGTGATCCGCCAAGGCCTGTAGCGCCTGTTTCAGCAGGGTCTTGCCCTGGCGGCGGCGCAGGCCCAGGCCGGTTTCGGCCAGTTTCAGACTGTCGCCGTGAACGCAGATCCGCGTCAGCATGGAGCGCAGGCGCGGACCGACGGCGGTCAGGGCCTCTTCGACGCGACGGCCGGCCGACAGGGCGCGGTCGCCGGGTTCGACCCGCGCCGCAGAACCGGCCCCGGCGCGCGGCAGGGCGTCCCAGCGCATGGTCAGGGACGGGCCGGCGCGGGCCTGTTCCACCTCGGTGCGCAGGCGTTCGCCGGCGGCGGCCTCGGCCGGGGTCAGCCAGGGTCGGCCGGCCGCGTCCCGGCGGCGCGCCAGCCAGGCGATGGGGCTTTCGCCCAGGTTGGCGGCGTGACGGATCATGCGGCCCTCTGCGTCGATCAGGGTGCGCTGGCCGTCGATGACGCCGGGTCGGCCCGGCGGGGCGGAAGGGCCTTCGCAGCCGGACGGGCGCGCGACCCAGCCGCCCTGGGGGCGACGGCGCAGGCCGGGCCGGTCGATCAGGGCGCGGAACTCGGGCTCGGCCAGGGTCAGGCTGACGCGGCCGCGCCGGTCGGCGCCCAGCCGCAGCGCATAGACCCCGTGTTCGGCCGACAGCCAGGCGCCGGACCGGACCAGCAGGTCGCGGGCGCGTTCGACGGCGCGGCTCATTGCGGCATCTCCCAGCGCGGCGCGTCGTACAGGCCCGCGATACAGGCCTCCAGCTGTTCCAGCAGGTCGTCGATGGCGCGGCTGTCGCGCTCGTCCTCCACCCAGCGGCAGGCCGCACTGACCGTCGTGCGGTTCATGCCGAACACATGGCCGACCCGTTCCAGCGTCCAGCCGAAGGCGATGTGGGACAGATACATGGCCAGCCAGCGCGCGCGTGAACTGAGCGGGTCGAGCCGTCCGCGCGCCGTCATCCGGTCGGGCAGGGCGCCGGTGCGCGCCGCCACCAGATGCACCGCCAGCCCGGCCTTGGTCCGGTCCTCCTCGCCGACCGGCGCCCTGTAATCCTCCAGCATCACTCTCTCCCATCACAAACCTGATGCGCCATCCTAGATCGACGCGGCGTCTGTGATAGGAATATGATCCTATTCAACGTCAGAAGCGGACGTGAAGCCAGAACCGCCTTGGGGTTGTGATCGGCCCGGTCGGCGACCTGGGCCTCGGAGCCGCGAATGCGAAACCGGGGCCGGCGCGGGGGGGGGAGGGAAACATGGTTAATTAATTTCGAATCGTTGACTCCAGACTCTCGACGGCGATTCGCAAATCAGCTTAGGAACGACTCAATGGCTCGGCGTTAACCCTTCTTAAGGTTTTCGGGTCTTAACCTGCGAACAAGGTTACCCAACCGTGTGGCTGGGTGGTTACCGCAAAGCTTTTGCCTGGAGGGGCACGAATGCGCGTCCTGTTGATTGAAGACGATCACGCAACTGCCCAAAGCATCGAATTGATGCTCAAGTCGGAAGGCTTCAATGTCTATACGACCGATCTGGGTGAAGAAGGCATCGATCTGGGTAAGATCTATGACTACGACCTCATTCTGCTTGACCTGAACCTGCCCGACATGAGCGGCCTGGAGGTCCTGCGCCAGCTTCGCGTCGGCAAGATCAATACGCCGGTCATGATCCTGTCGGGCAGCCATGAGATCGAGACCAAGGTCAAGACCTTCGGCGGCGGCGCCGACGACTATCTGACCAAGCCCTTCCACAAGGACGAGCTGATCGCGCGCACCCACGCCGTGGTCCGTCGCTCCAAGGGTCACGCCCAGGCGATCATCCACACCGGCGAGATCGCCGTGAACCTGGACGCCAAGACGGTCGAGGTGAACGGTCACCGCGTCCACCTGACGGGCAAGGAATACCAGATGCTGGAGCTGCTCTCGCTCCGCAAGGGCACGACCCTGACCAAGGAAATGTTCCTGAACCACCTGTACGGCGGCATGGACGAGCCCGAACTGAAGATCATCGACGTCTTCATCTGCAAGCTGCGCAAGAAGCTGGCCACCGCCGCCGACGGCAAACACTATATCGAGACCGTCTGGGGCCGCGGCTATGTGCTGCGCGACCCGGCCGAAGGCGCCAACAGCGTCGCCGCCTGAAAAGCCGCCGACACCTGATCCTGAAACGCCCGCCGGAAACGGCGGGCGTTTTTGCGTCAGGGGGCGTCGAACGCCACGACCGCCTCCAGGCCGCCGTCCCCGGCGTTGGCCAGGGTCAGCCGCCCGCCCGCGACTTCCGCCATGCGCCGGGCGATGGTCAGGCCCAGGCCCGTGCCGCCGCTGTCGCGCGACCGGGACGGGTCCAGCCGGTAGAAGGGTTCGAACAGGGCCTCCAGCCGATCCTCGGGCACGCCCGGCCCGTGGTCGCGCACGATCAGGCGGGTGTTCGTCCCCTCGATCATCGCCGAGACCGTCGCGCCCCCGCCGTGGCGCCTCGCCTTGTCGATCAGATTGGTCAGGCAGCGGCGCAGGGCCCGGGGGCGCGACGGGCTCGGCGATGAT
>NZ_JMQR01000147.1:0-6581 GCF_000698025.1 Brevundimonas sp. EAKA
CCCCTTGTCCCGGGGCCGCTGCGCTGCCTGGGGCATCACGCTTTGGGGGTCCACGACCCCGCCCGGAGGCGAGGGGGGCGCGGCGGGCGGCGGGGCGACGGCCTGGGGTGTCGTCGGCGCCGGGGGAGGCGCGGCGGCCCCGGCGGTCGTGTCGGCGAACTCCAGACGGCTCAGGGACCCGCCGCGCGCCAGGGCGACCAAATCCGACCCGACAGACTGCAAGACCAGGCCGGGCTCGACCTCCTCGCCGACGCCGACAGACAGTTGACGCCCGTCCGCAAGACCGATGATGGCCGATCCGCCGCCGACGCCGCCCGCGCGCACGCCGAACAGCCGCATCTGGCTGGCGTCCGCGCCCGAGGCGCCGGCCAGGGCGCCCTGCCCGCCTGTGCGGAAGAAGGCGTCGAACCGCGACAGAATACTCATGTCCACCGGCGCCGCCGCGGCGGCGCCGCCGCGCGGTTCGAGCTTCGGCTGAGGCCCTGCGAACAGCCAGACAAGCCGCCCCGTCTGAACCAGCAGCAGCAGGATCAGCACGACCTCGACGATGCGACGCAGCGGCAGACGACGCATACGGTCGGCCACCGAAGAGACGTTAAAACTACGGATAGCCGCGATCACGACGCCATGCCTGTTCCGACCCCGACGGCCATCCCGCGATCTAGACTAATCGTCCGTATGCGGGCCGCACCGAAGTGTGAAGACACGAAGAACATCTGGTGACAGATGCGATCCATACGGATCATTCAGTAACGAAAACGACCGGAAGGCCGAGGCCTCCCGGTCGCAACGCGTCACTTGTTCCAAAGATCAGAAGCGGGCGGTCAGGCTGACCGAGGCGCTCTGGCCCAGGTCGTAGTTGTTGACCCGGATCTTGTTGCCCCGTTCCTGGTATTCGTCGAACTCGGTTCCCAGCAGGTTCCGCAGTTCCAGGGCGAAGCCCATGTCGCGGGCCATGACGGTGAAGTCCTTGCGATAGACGAAGTCCAGGAACACGCCGGGCTCCTGGATGAAGTCAGGCTCGCGGCTCGCGCCGGTGCCCGCGCCGCGGGCGGTGATCCGGTCGCTGACATAGTTGACGATGATCGTCGCCTGCGAGCGCGCCGTATCGTCTTCCCAACCCAGTTGCAGGTTGGCGACATGGTCCGACTGGCCTTGCAGACGGCTGCCGTCCTGAATGAAGAAGGACGCCTGTTCCGGCGCACCTGCCCCACCCAGGGTCAGGACGGTGTCGCCCTCGCCCACCTTAACCTCGGAGTCCGAGTAGGTGTAGTTGGCCTGCACCAGCCAACGCTTGTTGGCGATGAAGCTCATGGTCTGGTCGGGGAACTCGAAATACTTCTTCACCTCGACCTCGGCGCCCATGATGGTCGCCTTGGGCGCGTTCAGATACGACTGCTGGCGCTGGTTGCCCACTTCGACGATGACGGATTCAACCGGCTTGTCCATGTCCTTGTAGAAGACGCCGGCGGTGATGAACTGCTGGCGGGCGAAGTACCATTCGTACCGCGCGTCCAGGTTCAGCAGTTCGGTGTCCACCAGATAGGGGTTGCCGATGAAGATGCGGTCGCTTTCCGGATCGGTATAGGCCTGGGGCGCCAGTTCGCGGAACTGCGGACGGCCGATCGTCTGCGACACGCCGAAGCGCAGTTGCTGATCCTCGGCGAAGTTCCAGGTCGCGGTCAGCGAAGGCAGCCAATACTGTTCTTCGATCTCGGTGGCCTCGTAGGTCGAGGTTCCGCCGAACACGTCGCGCGGCGTGACGCTCTGCTGACCGTCTTCGAAGCGGACGCCGACCGTGGTGCGGACCAGCGGGATGATTTCCGCATCGACCATGGCGTAGGCGGCGTTGACCTTCAGCTCGGCGTCATAGGCGCTGGCGCCGTTGCTGCCGGCGATTTCACGCAGCTGCAGCGTCGTCGGATTGATATTGTAGTCCGAGAACAGATAGTCGATGCGCGACAGGCGCTGGCTATCGGTCAGGCCGTTGACGGCTTCGAACTGCAGATCGTGGCGGCTGGCTTCGCGGTTGTTGTCGAGGGTGGCGACGCCCGCGCTGATGACGGCTTCGCGCGCCGAGGACAGCGGCAGGGTGTAGGCCACGTCCACGCCGCCGGAGACGATATCGTCGTCCAGTTCGCTGAACGAGATCAGATTGCCCTGAACGTTGTGAATGTAGTCGCCGTTCGCATTGACGCCGTACTGGAAGCGCGACTCATAGGGCGCGTCCCGCGACGTCTTGGCATAGGCCGCGCGCCAGTCGATCTCCAGCGCGCCATCCATGAACTGATGTTCGCCGGCCAGCTGGCTGCTCCAAAGCTGGCGAACGAACCATTCCGTATAGTCGTTGCGGATGACGCTGCCGCCGGCGTCGAAGTCCGGACCGGCCACCGAGCGGGCTTCCTTGGTCGTGTTGCGGACGTACAGGTTGGTCCACTTGACCTCGTGGTCGGCGTTCGACAGCGACAGACCGCCGAGGAAGTTCAGGCGAATGTCGTTCTGGTTCGAGTCGACGTCATAGGTTGAAACCGGCACCAGGACTTCGCCCTGGAACTGGCCCTCTTCCTGGACGCCGCCACGGGCGCGCCAGCTGTTGTCGTATCCGGCGACGGCGATCAGGCCCAGGGTGCCGAAACCCGTGTCCTGCGAGAAGCCGCCCGCCAGTTCCACACCACCGTCGATCGGCGTCTTTTCGCGTTGCAGCAGGCGCAGCGGCGCATTGACCAGCGACTGCCCCATGGTCTGGAGTTGGTCGGCGGTGAAGTTGGCGCTGTTGATCTGCTTGCCCTGGTCGAAGGCGATGGCGATGGCGCCGGGCACTTCGCGGGTGTCGTCGTCAAAACCGGTGAAGTCGGTGCGCGACCCGTAATAGATCAGGTTTTCCTTGCCGGTGGATTCGGTGTTTCCGCCCAGCGACAGCTTCATGTTGAAGAAGGGTTCGTTCGGGGCGTCGATGGTGTGCAGATCGATCACGCCGCCGCCGAACTCGCCGGGGAAGTTCGGCGAATAGGTCTTCTGAACCGTCACGCCGTCCAGGATGCTGGAGGGGAACAGGTCCAGGGGCACGACGCGCTGCAGCGGCTCGGGGCTGGGCAGGGGCGAGCCGTTCAGCAGGGCCGAGGAATAACGCTCGCCCAGTCCGCGGACGTAGATGAACCGGCCCTCGACGATCGACAGGCCGGTCACGCGGGTCAGGGCGGCGGCGGCGTTGCTGTCGCCGGTGCGCTCCAGGTCCTCGGACGTCAGGAAGGCCGCGACTTCGGAGCTCTCGCGGTTGGGTTCGGGAATATAACGGCCCAGGACGACGATCTCGCCGACTTCGGTCGCCTGTTCCTCGACCTGTTCGGCCGGGGTCTGCGCGGTCGGGGAAGTCGTCGGGGCCGTCTGGGCGAACGCCAGGCCGGGCGCGATCAGCGCACTGGTGGCGAGAAGGACCCCGCTCAGGGTCAGAGTAAGTCTATTCATGGTCTGCGCCTTGAAGGGGTCAGGAAACGCGAAGAACCGGCGGCGACCTCATGGTCGCCGCCGGAACTGTCATCGTCAGCAGGTCGAGCCGGAGGTCAGGCCGCAGGTCCAACCCTGCCACCAGGTGTCCTGAGCGTTCCGCACCGCGCCGATGTAGGTCACGCTGTCGAAGAAGCCGTAGACGGTCTTCGGATCAACCGCCGTCACGGCGTTTTCATTGGCGCCGTTGATGAACGCCAGGTTCTGGTTGGTGATGGTCGTGCCCGAGGCCGGAGCGGTCAAGGTCGAGGTCCCCAGCGCCGTCACATTGGTGTTGCGGGCGTTGGTGAAGACCGCCGTCGAGCGGGCGACGTTGGCCGGACGATACGAAACCGAGCAGGACATGAAGATCGAACGCAGCGACGGCGTCGAACCGCTGTCGAAGCTGGTTTGGGTGTCGCCGTCGGCGATGTCGAAGCAGCCGGCGACCGAGCCCGTGGTCGAGGTGGCGACGATATTGATCAGGTTCGGGTTGGTGCCGGTGTCGAAGTGCATGACCGTGTGGGCGTCGGTCGGCGAGTTACGGCCGACCAGGGTCCAGTTGGCGATCTTCGGCTGCGACAGATAACGCGAGGCGTAAGGCGTCGAGGTCGGGGCGGACGAGAACTCGAAGCCGGCCGAACGGCTGGTCGAGTTCGGGGCGCGCTGGGTCACGATGCCGAACTGGGCGCCGCCGCGCCAGCCGGTGTCGGTGTCCAGGCCGTCGTCGTCGGCGCCGTTGATGACAATATGCTTCAGATTGGCGTTGCCGCCGAAGATTTCGATGCCGTCGTCCGAGCTATTGTATGACTGGATGTGGTCCAGAGTCGTGCCCGAGCCGACGCCGGCCAGGGTCAAGGCCTGAAGCTCATTGCCGGTCGCGATTTCGAAGCCGGAGTATTTGATCTGGATGTAGCGCAGGCGGCCAGAGTTATCGGCCGGGGTGTTGCCGCCGAAGAAGGCGTTGGTGCCCTCGATCTGACCGGTGCAGGTGACCGGCGCGGTCAGTTGGCAGTTAGCCGCAGGCGCGCGGCCCGCGAGAACGATGCCGCCCCACTGACCTTGCGAGGTCGGCGTGGTCGTGCCCTCGACGTCCTGGCGGCTGGTGAAAACGATCGGGTTGGTGGCGGTGCCTTCGGCAAAGATCTGCGAACCGCGATTGACCAGAAGATAGTCGCCGCCGTTGGAGGCGAACACCCGCACGCCCGGATCGATCGTCAGGATGCCCTGCGTGCCCGTAGTCGAGGCCGGATCGACGCCACGGTCGGTGCCGACTTCGGTGCGGCCGCTGATCGCGTAGATGGTGCCTGCGCGAACCGACAGGGTCAGGTTGCCCAGAACCTGGGTCGGCAGTTGGCAGACGCGCAGAGTGCCGTTGGCGATGGTGCCGACATTGGTCAGGCCGGTGGGGCAGTCGGCGGCGGGGGTGCCGGGTGTCGGCGTCGTCGGCGTGGTCGGCGTGCCGCCGCCGCCGTTGCCGAAATCGCCTTCACCAGGCGAAGCCACCTCGGCGGAGCCGCAGGCGGCGAGCGCGAGGGCGCTGGCCGCCGTCACGAGAAGGGTCTTGAGCTGAAGGCCGGTCATCGTCAGTCCACCGTGTCTGGTCAAAGAGCTATGACAGGGGACGACCGAGCTCATGCCCGGCCGCGATGACGTGATCGTCCCTCCTGCCCGGCTCCAGTCATTAGGGATGCTGTGTGACGGCGCATGCGCCTCGGCATGAAGGTTCGGCGGAGGTTTTGCGGAGAAATAGAATCTGTTTTGCGACGATTGATCTGCCTTCCGATCAATACGCCACATCGAATACGTCTGCTGTCGGTGGTTGCAGAGGCGCAGACGCCGAGCTTCGCCCGATCAGTCGCCGTTCCACCAGCCCAGGTTGAACGGAATCCTGTGGCCCTTCACCGTCATGGCGCCGGTGATCACCGGGGTGCGGTCGCCCAGATTGCGGCGTGCGGTGGCCAGTGCGCCGGGATCGATGCGGGCGTCCAGAACGAGTTGTCGCCCATCGGGCATGACGCCGACGAAATGCAGGCGCTCGTCGGTCAGGTCATAGGCGCGCGGCGTGATCTGCACCGCGCCGTCCGGCCCCGACAGCGTCAGGATCAAGGGTGCGCCGCCCCTCTGCGCCGCTTCCCACGCCTCCAGGGCCGAGGCCTGGCCAATGAACAGGCTTTCGACCCGCCACCCCTGGGTCGGTTCGGACACCGGCCGATAGTCGCCCGAGATGTCGCCTTCGAGCCGATGCCGGAAGGACGCCGTGGCGGCGGGCGCCGTCGCCGTGGACGCCGGGCCGGCCTCGCGCCGCTCACAAGCCGCAAGCGCCGCCAGACAGACCAGGGCTGGCGCCAAAAGACGCCGCATCACCGATCCAGCGACCGGTCCAGGGCGCGGAAGCCGGCGATGGCCAGTTCGGTCGCCGCAGTGAAGACCTCAGGCCTGATCCGCTCGAAGTCATCGGTCGGGCGGTGATAATCGGGGTGATAGTCGATGCCCATATAGAGGAAGGGCACGCCCTTGTCGTGGAAGGCGCCCTGGTCCGACGCCGAGACCCAATTGTTCTCCCCCTCGTCCTGCGGCGTGTCCTTGCCGAAGGCGAAACTGACCGGGCCGACCGCTGGCAGGGGCTCCAGGATCGGGCGCAGGTTCGGGTGCTGGTATGTCCCCGTGACCCACAGATGCCCGTCGGTCTCAGCCCGCGCCGTCATGTCGAAGTTCAGATTCAGGGCGATGGACGACAGGGGCACGGGCGGCGCCTTGACGAACTCGCGCGCACCCAGCAGCCCCCGCTCCTCCCCGTCGAAGGCGACCAGCAGCACGCTGTGCTCCGGCGCCTGGGCCTTCAGCCGTTTGGCCAGCTCCAGCATCGTGGCGACCCCCGAGGCGTTGTCGTCGGCGCCGTTGTAGATCTGGCCGTCGTGCATGCCGACATGATCATAATGGGCGCTGACCACGATATAGCGGTCGCCCACCCGGGTTCCGGGGATCAGGCCCAGCACATTGACCCCGCGATAGGTGACAGGCCCCTGCGGCGAAGGCCCTGTCCCCTCGAACGGCTGCAGCCGCCCGAACGGCGCGGGCGCGACGCCCAGCGCCTC
>NZ_JMQR01000148.1:0-6500 GCF_000698025.1 Brevundimonas sp. EAKA
GGGGCTGTGCGGGGTGTCGCTGGCGGTGGGGCCCAATGAGGCCTGTTACATCCCGCTGACGCATGAGCATGAGCCGCAGGCGGGCGAGGGAGGGCTGTTCGGGGTGCCGGGGGAGGCGCGGGAGCCGATCCAGCAGCTCGACAAGGCCAAGGCCTTGGCGAAGCTCAAGGTTTTATTAGAAAATCCGTCGGTTCTGAAGGTGCTGCAGAACGCCAAATACGATCTGGCGGTCATGGCGCGGCGGGGGATCCGCGTGGCTCCCTATGACGACACCATGCTGATCTCCTATGTGCTGGAGGGCGGGCTGCACGGGCACGGGATGGACGAGCTAGCGCGGCTCCATTTGGGGCATGACCCCGTGCCGTTCAAGAGCGTGGCCGGAACGGGCAAGAGCCAGAAGTCGTTCAGACACGTCGCCCTGAAACCGGCCACCCAGTACGCCGCCGAGGACGCCGACGTGACCCTGCGCCTGTGGCGCCTCCTCAAGCCCCGGCTGGCGCGCGAGGGCCTGTCCACCGTCTATGAGACCCTGGAACGCCCCCTGCCCGCCGTCCTGGCCGAGATGGAGACCGCCGGCGTCCGCATCGACCCCGACCGCCTCAAACGCCTGTCCAGCGAGTTCGGCCTGCGCATGGCCGAGCTGGAGGCCCAGGCCCACGAGATCGCCGGCCGCCCCTTCAACATCGGCTCCCCCCGCCAGATCGGCGAAATCCTGTTCGGCGAGCTGAACCTGCCCGGCGGTAAGAAGACCGCCTCCGGCCAATGGGGCACCGACGCCAGCGTCCTGGAAGACCTGGCCGCCACCCACGCCCTGCCCCGCGTCCTGCTGGACTGGCGCCAGCTGTCCAAGCTGAAGGGCACCTACACCGACGCCCTGACCGCCGCCGCCGACCCCAAAACCGACCGCGTCCACACCAACTACCAGCTGGCCGCCGCCACCACCGGCCGCCTGGCCAGCTCGGATCCGAACCTTCAGAACATCCCCATCCGCACCGAGACCGGCCGCGAAATCCGCCAGGCCTTCATCGCCGCCCCCGGCCATCTGCTGATCAGCGCCGACTACAGCCAGATCGAACTGCGCCTGCTGGCCCATATCGGCGACATCCCCGAGCTGAAACGCGCCTTCAAGGCCGGGCTCGACATCCACGCCGCCACCGCCAGCGAAATGTTCGGCGTCCCCGTCGAGGGCATGCCGTCCGAAACCCGCCGCCGCGCCAAGGCCATCAATTTCGGCATCGTCTACGGCATCAGCGCCTTCGGTTTAGCCGCCCAGCTGGGCATCGATCAGGGCGAGGCCGGCGCCTATATCAAGACCTATTTCGACCGCTTCCCCGGCATCCGCACCTATATGGACAAGACCAAGGCCGAGGTCCGCCAGGCCGGCTTCGTCTCCACCGTCTTCGGCCGCCGCATCCACATCCCCGCCATCCACTCGAAATCGGGCGCCGAACGCCAGTTCGGCGAGCGCGCCGCCATCAACGCCCCGATCCAGGGCGCCGCCGCCGACATCATCCGCCGCGCCATGATCCGCATGCCCACAGCCCTGGCCGAGGCCGGGCTGAAAACCCGCATGCTGCTGCAGGTCCACGACGAACTGGTCTTCGAAACCCCCGAGGCCGAGGCCGACCGCGCCATCGCCCTCATCAAGCGGGTGATGGAAACCGCCTCAGACCCCGCCGTCGCCCTGACCGTCCCCCTGGTCGTCGACGCCCGCGCCGCCCCCAACTGGGACGCCGCCCACTAGCGGCGAACCCGCCGCAGGGAATTTACCCGAGGCTTAGCGGTGGGGGTAGTGCGTTAGTAAAGGGCGGGACTTGATCCAGAGCGGGTTAGCGGGGCGTCGCTTTGTTCGATGGCCTCCCTGGCGTATACTGACTGTCCCGGTCCGACCGTTTGGGAGGCTGGTCTTTTCGCGTCCCGCAACTTGGTCCCGAGGCATCGCGGTGGCCTAGGAGAGCTGGCTGACAGAGATTATTTGTGTGAGATGGAAGGCGACTCCGCTTACATGAAAAATCCCGGTGAACTTCCGAGCGACCCACCCTTTATGCTGACTTACCGTCGAACCAGTGTCATGGACTCACCAGCGCAAACGCTGGTCAACACGGTCAACTGCGTCGGTGTTATGGGCAAGGGCATCGCCAAGGCCTTCCGCGACCGCTATCCGGCGATGTTCGCTCCCTACAAGCGCCTCTGCGACGAAAAGCTGTTGCAGCCAGGAAAACTTTGGCTCTGGCAAGGTGAGGATCATGCGGTCCTCAATTTCCCGACCAAAGTACATTGGCGCAACCCTTCGCGGATCGAATGGATAGAGGAGGGGTTGCAGAAGTTCATTGAGTCTTATGAAGCCCAGCGCATTACCTCGATCTCCTTTCCGCGCCTCGGCTGCGGCAATGGTGGTCTCGATTGGGACGACGTACGCCCGCTGATGGAGCGATACTTGGCGCCTCTGCCGATCGACATCTTCATCCACGACTACGAAAAGCCGATAGGCCTCCCCGAACACCGAGAGGCGGATCTCGCCGAACGCTTTGGCGACGTTAGTCCGCTCCTCGTTTTTGAGGACTTCTTGAGCCAGATGAAAGAAGTGATTGAGGTGTCCGGTGGACGCTTCGCGATGCTCAATTCGCAGCGGCAGTTCAGTGCGAACCTCGATGATTCGGCTCTGCGCCTGACTGCTGAGGATCGAAACTCCGAGCTCGAAATGGAGGCGCTGCGCGGCGTCTGGCTAAGCCTAAGCGCTGGCCTTGTGACTACCCGGGATGCTGGCTGGTCCGACGCAAAGAGCGGGCCGATGGTCCTGTCCCTACTCAGTCTCTTGCCCCAAGTGCGTGCTTTGGAAATCCAGAAGGCTCATCATGGCGATGCCGAGATCGCGCTTGAGCTAAAGAGATACCCGACGACGGCGACGCCGGCGTCGGGAGGACAGCAGGAGATGGCATGGGGTTGACCGCTCAAGCTGCGGACGCCCACATCGCCCGTTGGCAAGCGGAACTAGGCAAGCCCTACTATCCGCACCGGGTGCACTGGCCTTCGATGCTGTTTCATCATGCCCCGATCGAAAATGCAGTCGGGATCATCCAGACTGGTGAGATTCGCTCGCGTCGGCAGTCCGAGGGCCATCGCCCGCTCGACGTCGCCGCTGCAGGCGTGATTGATAACCGGGACCGCGCGCATGAGTTCTCGCGGCTGTACTTCCGGCCTCGGACGCCGACCCAGTACCATATTGAGGGCATACGCCGGCCGAACGAATGTCAATATGGTCCGGCCGCCCACGCTCCAGTGCTGGTGATGTTCGCTCTAGACGCTCGGTCGATCCTTACAATGCCGAGTACGCGGTTCTCGGACATCAACATGCAGAACGGCGCTGCGCGCGACGGGGATGACGACGCCTTCTTTTCCACGATCAACTTCGCCAAGACCTATCATGAGGGCGCGACGGGAGGTGATATGTCTATCATCAACCATCGGGCGGCCGAGGTGCTCTGCCAATCACCGCTGGTCCTGGCTGAGCACCTCAAATGGGTCATCTGCCGCTCGGAAGCTGAACGTGAAACCCTGATCCATATGGCCGGTCCGGCCGCTCGTTTGCTTCGTCCCAAGATCGTCACCTCGGATGACGGCAGGGTGTTCGAGAAGCGGTTCGCGTTCGTCGAGAAGGTCTACGCCTCGCCCGAGGGAGTTACCTTCAGCATCAACCCTCGGCATGACACGGCTAAACTCAAGGTGCGTGTTCAGGTGCAGACTGGCGATGATACTGTCGTGTTCGATCAGACATACAATCAGCTGCTTGCGCGACCGGAGAACGGCGGAAATTGGATTTCAAAGGTAAAGCTAATTGACGGCTTGTACCGAGTCACTATTCAGATCGACGATCACAATGCCTACGATAACCTATTCTATGTCGGTGAGGTATTGTTCTAAAAATAAGCGCAATGTAGCCGGAGAGCTTCGTCGCTCGCTCAATCTGATTGCAAGCGGTCCTTCATGGCTCGGTCGAAGCCACGGCGGGGTGAGCGCGCGTCTAAGGAGGCGGAGCTTCCTTCCCAGACCCCTAGGGACAAGCCTTGGGATGACGAAACCAGGGGGCTTGGATCGACAACCTCCGCGCCTTGTGGTCAGTGCGGCGGAGATTTGGGGGATGAGGGGTCATCATGTTCATAGCGCCGCTGCTGGCACTCGCTGTTCTGGTTCCGGATCCGGGGACGCCCAAATTGTGGGAGCAGGAGGCGCCCGCCACCAACTGGGCGCGGACGCCTGATCCCGAAGTGACCTCTGACCTGATGCCGGGGTTCGCGGCGCAGTTGGACCTGCGGGGCTGGGCCATTGTTCGCTGTTATCAGGAGACGGACGGCCATCCCTACAACTGCAGGGTCGTCGAAGAACGGCCGCAGGGCTTGGGATTCGGGTCTGCGGCGCGCGTGGTGGTCGCCAGCGGGGAACTGAGGCTAGGGCGGGTCGCCGGTATACCGATGCCGGGCGAGGTGCAGGCCAGAGTGCGTTTCCGCGTGGAGGATGAGGCGGATGAAGGCGGGTGGAGCGGGCCGGAGCCGTCCGAAATCCAGCTGAAGCTTGCGCGCCAGATCGTCGATGGCGCCTATGAGGACGGGGAGCCGGAAGAGGACAATTTCCTCGACGGGCTGGATTTTGACAGGCGGGCGGTCGTCCAGGCCTGGGTCGATGAACTGTTCGTCGAGGTGCGCGCCGAGCGGCGCGAGGCCCTGGTGTTGCAACTGGCCCGGCTGGCGAGCGAGAGCGACCTTCGTCGTCTGCTGGCCGGCGACTATGTGTCGCCGCCGGATATGGACAAGTTTGAATCGGCCTTTCCGGAATCCAAGGCCGCCAAGGCGGCGGTCGCAGAACTGAGACGCCGATACTGCGAACGGTACAGCTGCGACGCCAGCGAGGTGAAGACGGACGGGCGGTCGGACGGCCGGTAGGGAAGCCTATAGGCCGGTCATCCTCCCCTTGGGCTGCTCCCTGCGCCCCAAGGCGGCGCACCTGCAAATCTGAGCCCGTCGCCCTGCGGAAAACGGCCGCCACCCCGAAGATTGACGGCCGCTTCCAGCATCAGACCTCTGGCGGACAGTTCCGAACCGCGAGCTCCCATCGCCGGATGCAGTCCCGCAGGCCGGGGTCGCCCTCGACGATATTCTCTTCAACGCCGCAGTAGACTGTCCCGTCCGCGTGGATGCAGTAGTCGCCCGCCGCCGCCTGTACGCCCGAGGCTGCAACCGCGCCCGCAGTGAACGCTACGGCTGCGATAAAGGAACGGATCGTCTTCGCCATTCTCGACATGTCAGTCCTCCAGTGGGGCCTATCCCCGAACGCATGACGACATTTCTGGCGGCGCGCGTGCAACTAAAAATCGTGATGAATGCACCTGACAATAGCGTGAGTGGGGGGGACGGTCCCGGATGAACCGGGACGGCCTTTAGGAGCGGAGCTCCCTCAGGTGCGCGCTCGTCGGACACCGGGTGTATGGATCCTAGGGATAAGCCCTAGGATGACGAAAACGGGGGCGTAAGCGGCGGGGTCGAGCGGTTTCGACGCCGTCGATCCTTGTGGCGGGGTCGCCGGAAGGATCTGGAATTACGGGCGCTGGACGGGCTGAACGCACGCAATTCTGGAAGCGAACGCCTTTGAAATCAGGCTGTTGAACTCCGAATTTCCCAATCGACGCGCCTGAGGTGCGGCCTCGGTTAGGCTTCTCCGCATGGGAAAGCCGAGCAAGCTGAGCGATGAGGAATGGGAGGCCTTGTTCGACCGCGATGCGCGGGGCGAGCGGCGGTCGGATCTGGCGCGGGAGCATGGGGTGTCGATCTCGACCATATGCTGGCAGGCGAAGAAGCGCGGGCGGATGAAGGGGCAGGCGCCGGATGCGGTGGATCATCGCCGGCGGCCGGCGGAGGGCTGGCCGGCGGATCATGTCTTTCCTCAGAGCCGGTCGGGCATGACGCCCGCGCGCTGGCGCGAGCTGTTGGCGCGGCGGAATGCGGGCGAGACCAGTGCGGTCCTGGAGGCCGAGTACGGGGTGACGACGGGGGCCATCGGCTGTGCGGCGCAACGCTATGGCCTGCGGAAAATGGACACGCCGGGGGCGGTGTATCAGCCGCGCGGACCGGCGGCGGGGGCCTATAACTATGGCCGGGGGGAGCCGGCCCTGACCATCGAGATCGACTGGAGCGATCCGGTGGGGACGGTGCGCGAACTGCACGCCGATGTGCTGAAGCGGTTGAGCGACGGGGACGAGCCGGAGGCCGCGCGGCTGTGGCGCTGGTCCCAGAGGACGCGGGTCATGGCGGGCGTGGGGGCGGCCGACCTGCGGGTGCTCTGGAAAAAACACGCTACTTCTCCTGGGGGCTATCGCCCTTCGGGCTACTTGAGCCCCCAGACCCCCGGTTTGCTCCAAGGCGGCGACGGGGGCGGTCAGGGCGGCGGGGGCTTGGTCCTTCGTCCGGCGCAGAAGCCGCCCGAGGGGGCGTGGTCGACCTGGTTGTTTC
>NZ_JMQR01000149.1:0-6421 GCF_000698025.1 Brevundimonas sp. EAKA
CGTCAGGGCGGCGGCGGCGGCGGCGGCCAGCACGGCCACGGCGGCGAAGGAGACCGTCTGGCCGGAGTGGATCAGAAGGCTCTTGCAGCGCGCCAGGGGCGCGTCGGTCAGCAGGCGTCGCATTCGGCGGCGTCTCCAGCGTATTCACGCTCTGGATTTGAAGGCGCGGCGGCGCGGTCTCGCGGCGGCCGTCCCAGGGGAGGCCGGCTTATGCCCGGCGGCTGGGGCGACTTTTGGGCCGTCGTCTGGCGGCGGATGGTCGCAGAGCGTCAGCCCAGGGGACGGCGTGCGATCAGATCGATCAGGGCCGAGCGGCCATGGTGGCCCGAACCTTCGTGAAGATCGGCGTCATAAGCGTCCAGCGTCTTGATCTCGAAATCCCCGAAAGCCTGGCGCAACAGCTCCGGCGTATAGAGGTAGTCCACCTGGGGCGGACCGCCGGTGCCGTATTCGATCTGGCGCGGGGTGTAGCCGTGCAGCAGGATCAAGCCGCCGGGTTTGACGGCCCTCTTCATGCCCTCGAAAATCTGGTGTCTGAAATCAGGGGCGGCGAACTGGATGAAGACAGCGACCACGGCGTCATAGGCGGCCTGGGGCCAAGCCCAGTCCTGCAGGTCCTGCACCCTGAAATCCACCTCCACGCCCGCTTCGCGAGCCAGGCTTCGCGCCTTGTCCTGGCCGGATGGCGAGATGTCGGTCGCCACCACATCGTGACCCAGAGACGCCAAATACACGGAGTTGCGACCCTCGCCGTCTGCGGGGGCGAGAATCCGACTGCCCGGTGTCAGAGCCTTCGCGTGGTTCAGCAGAAAGCGGCTGGGGGCCGTGCCGAACACATAGTCGTCGGTCGCGGCATAGCGCGCGTCCCAGCCGGTGCTTGCAGTCGCCATGATCGCCCTCGTTGTTTTGCGAGTCGTTATCAACATTCCGCGCCCGGCGCAATCCGCCGAAGGGTCAGGCGATGATGTCGGGCAGGATCTGGTCCTCGATCTTCACGATCTCGTCCTTGATAGCCAGTTTCTTGCGCTTCAGTCGGGCGATCATCAGCTGGTCGGGAACGGCGGCTTCGGTCAGGGCGTCGATGGAGGCGGAAAGGTCGGAATGTTCGAGGCGCAGCAGTTTGACGCGGGCGTGAAGCGCCGCCTCTTCCTCGCTGTATTCCGGAACGTCGTCATTCATCGTGCAATCCCCGAAACGATTATAGCCACCGGCGTCTCAGGCCGGAAGGGCGTCGGCCAGCCGGATCAGGGCGGGACGCGGCGTAACCTGGGCCCAGACCCGCGCCGTCGCGACCAGGGCCTCGACAAAGGGGCGAGGCGAGCCTGTCGGGGCCTCCAACGCCAGGGCCTCCAAGGCCTCGAGCAGGTGTCGCTCCGCCAGCAGCTCCAGCGCCTTGACCCGGTCGCGCACGGCCTGGCGGGGTTCGTCGTCGATGTCGGGGATCGGCGCCTTCAGGGTGCGGCGGATCGCACGCAGCGGCGCCACCACGACGCTGTCCCAGGCGCGAGCGGTGTCGCAGGCGGCCTCGATGGTCTCGGCGTCCGGATTGCGACCCGTGGCCGCGATCCAGGCGGACCACAGCAGGACCGGCACGTTCTGCTCATGATTGTCCTGCAAGGCCACACAGGCCTCGCTGACGCCCGGCGCGCCATAGGCGGCGACCGCCCAGTCCCACAGGGGTGTGGATTGAGCGGCCGTCACTTGAGCCCCTCCCAGCGCCGCACGGCGCTCCAGTCCAGGCCGAACAGGTCCAGGGACCGGCCGACCGACTGGTCCACCATCTCCAGGATCGACGCCGGCCGGGC
The DNA here is from genome assembly GCF_000698025.1 of Brevundimonas sp. EAKA. Lineage (NCBI taxonomy): Bacteria > Pseudomonadati > Pseudomonadota > Alphaproteobacteria > Caulobacterales > Caulobacteraceae > Brevundimonas > Brevundimonas sp. EAKA. The sequence continues at coordinate 1,806 of NZ_JMQR01000149.1, forward strand.
GTAGAAGGCGGGCAGGGGCGGGGCGATGATCGCCCCCATCTCGGTCAGGGCCGTCATGGTCCGCAGATGGCCCAGATGGAAGGGCGTCTCGCGCACCATCAGCACCAGAGGCCGACGTTCCTTCAGGGTCACGTCAGCGGCGCGGGTCAGAAGGGACGAGGTCACGCCGGTGGCGATCTCGCTCATCGTCTTCACCGAACAGGGGGCGACGATCATGCCCAGGGTCTTGAACGACCCCGACGCGATGGTGGCCCCGACGTCGGCCATCTTGTGGACGACGGTCGCCTTGGCCGTCAGGTCGGCGGGCGACAAATCGGTCTCCTGCGACAATGTGAGCAGGGCCGCCTTGGACACCACCAGATGGCTCTCGACGCCGAGATCCTTCAGGGCGTCCAGCACCCGTGCGCCATAAATCGCTCCGGAAGCCCCTGAAATTCCTACGACCAGCCGATAAGGAGGGTTCCGTATGGCTCCGTTCACATCATGGACCATTTTAAGGGTCAGCCTCCGTGGGTCCGGCGAGACCGGCTGTCACTGGAATGTGATTCCACAGCCTGCCGAACCGGGCGCTCACTCTACTGGTCCCTAACCTACGGAGGCGCAAGCCATGACCATCGAGGCTCGTATTCGCGAACTGGGTAATCGTCATCGCACCCTGGATCAGACGATCCAGAAGGAGCTCACCCGTCCGTCCGTGGACACGTTGCAGGTCAGGGAGCTGAAGCAGAAGAAGCTCCGGCTGAAGGAAGAAATCACCAGTCTGGAGGCGCGGGCCCACTAAGGGGCGCACGACCTCCCGAAAACGACGACGGCCCCGGAGCGCGATCTCCGGGGCCGTTTTTCGTTCTGTCTCCGCCCTGTCGCGTAGCGATGGGAGGAGGCGACGCGTCTCAGTCCTTGGTGCCGAACACCGACGCGGCGGTCGGTTCGGCGCCGGGACGCTGGCGGGCTTCCGGCACGAACTCGGGTTCGGCCTCGACCTCTTCCACGGGCTGGATGGTGCCGCCGCCCTTCTTCAGGTCGTCCTTGGTCTTCTTGTCGGCGGCCTTCTTGACGATTTCGTCCAGCACCAGCTGGCCGACCAGGCCCAGGGTGACGGGATCGACCGGCTTGATGTTGGCGCTGTTCCAGTGGGTGCGGTTGCGCACGCTTTCGATGGTGGACTTGGTGGTGCCCAGCAGTTTGGCGATCTGGGCGTCGGTCACTTCCGGGTGGTTGCGCACGAACCAGGCGATGGCGTCCGGACGGTCCTGGCGACGCGAGACCGGCGTGTATTTGGGGGCCGGCTTGGCCGACTTCATCAGTTCGGCGTGACGGCTGACGATGGCCTTCAGGCGATAGTTCTCGTCGGCCTGGGCCTTGTCCAGTTCCTCGCGGGTCAGCTGGCCGCCGGTGACGGGATCGACGCCGCGGATGTCGCGGGCCACGTCGCCGTCGGCGATGCCGCGCACTTCAAGCGGATGCAGGCCGCAGAAATCGGCGATCTGCTCGAAGCTGAGGGAGGTGTTGTCGACCAGCCAGACCGCAGTGGCCTTCGGCATCAGAATGTCGCTCATGGGGCGTTCGTCCCGGAATGGTGGGGCCGCCGAATGGGGGTTCGGCTGGCGTTGGATACGACGGCGCCCGGCCTTTCGACCGGGCGCTTATGGTTTCGATATAGGCCTATTCGCCCGAAAAGAAAACGCCGCCGAACATTCACGTACAGCCACGGTTCATGTGCGCCGAGGCAACCTTCGCGGTAGTCGAGGCTTTCGCCTTCGGGAGAGGAGAAACATCATGTCCATTCTGCTTGGGGCCGCCATGGCCGCAGCCCTGGCTTCGGGCCAGGACATCACCGCCCAGCGGGTCGCGCCGCGCGGCAGCTACGCCCGGTCCTGCACCGAGGCCTATACGCACCGGGGCCGCCTGTACGCCGATTGTCGCGACATGCGCGGCCAGATTCGCGGCACCTCGATCGAGCTGGCGCGCTGCGGCGATGAGGAGATCAGCAACGACAACGGCCTGTTGGTCTGCGGCCGGTTCCGGGGCGACTACGAGGATCGCCAGCCCGATCGGCCCGGCGGCGGGGGGGGGCGGGCGGGCGGGGGCTGTTGTGTAAAGGGGCCGGGCCCGCACCCGCCGCGACCGGGGCGGCGATCAGGGCGGCGGCGATCAGGGCTTGGGTTCGCCGGGTGGAAGAGCCTATTCTCATCCCCTGACCCTGGCACGTCCCGCCTTTGGGTCTGGTTTCCGTACAGGGTTAGCGAATTGCTTCTATCCAGCGACCTGTGGGTCAGCGCCCTGATCCGCCGCGTCGAGCTCGAGGGCGCCTACGCCACCGTGGTCAGGAAGGGCGACGACCGCGCCGGCTCGGTCATCGTCAAGGCCTACGACACCGCGACCCGCACCGCCAAACTCTACACCGAGGCCTTCGGAAACGACGGTGAACCCCTGTGGATCCAGCCGGTGACCAGCGACAGCGAAGCCGAACTGGACGCCTACATCGCCCGCCAGCGCGGCTACGACCCCGACCTCTGGGTGGTCGAGATCGAAGACAGACAGGGCCGGCATTTCATCACCGAGAAGGTGCAGGGGTAAGGCGCGAAATCACCCGGCCGCTTTCTCCTCAGCGGTCGCGAGGGTCTGGTTCTATGGCGGGCGCCTGTTTCATAAACCGACCCCTTGGCAGACTCAATTTGCATGCGATTGCGGTGTAAGGCCTCCGAATGACCAGCGAAACGATCACCCTCGCCGAAGCCGATCCCGCCGAGTTCGCGATCTTCAAGAAAGAGCTGCAGGACGCGTTCGCAGTGGCGGTCGTCGATGAGTTCGGCGACCTTCCAGACGGGCCGATACCCTCGGACGAGGTGTTGGACGGCGCCGTCGAATCCCCTGGCGCGGTGGCGCTGCGCATATTGTGCGATGGCCGGAAGGTCGGCGGCGCCGTCGTCACAATCGACCCCGTGACCCACCGCAACTCTCTCGACCTCTTTTTTCTGAAGGTCGGCGAGGAGGGTCGGGGGCTCGGCCTCAAGGCCTGGCGCGCCATCGAGGACCGTTTTCCCGAGACGATCGCCTGGCAGACGCACACGCCGTATTTCGAGAAGCGAAACATCCACTTCTACGTCAACAAGTGCGGCTTCAGGATCATCGAGTTCTTCAACAAATATCACTCCGGCCCTAACAATCCTGAGGCGCAAGACGATCTTCCCGGAGACGGGGACGCTTTTCAGTTCGAAAAGATCATGAGAGCGTCAAGTTCAGAGTTGTGAGCAGATGGGGGTGAACAGCCCCCTCTCGGACCTTGCGTCGCCCGCTCTGGATCGGCGCCTATCCCTTCCGCGCGTCGAACGCCGCCCGCGCCGCCTCGATCCGGTCGATATTCTTCTCCGCCCAGGTCCACACCCCGCAAAACGCCTCGGCCAGGGTGAAGCCCAGGTCGGTCAGCCGGTATTCGACCTTGGGCGGGATGACCGGATGGACCGTGCGCACCACCAGGCCGTCGCGCTCCATCTGACGCAGGGTCTGGGTCAGCATCTTCTGGCTGATGCCGCCGACCAGTTCGCCCACGCGCGTGAACCGGGTCTCGCCGTGTTCGGCCAGGACCTCCAGGATCAGCATGGTCCACTTGTCGGCCACCCGGCCGATCACCTCGTTGACCAGGGCCTCGACGCGCGGATCGGCGACCTCGCCGGTCTCGGGGTGTGAAATTCTTGCGGGCGGAACAGCCGTCATGTCCATTTCTTCCTTCGCGGTAAGTATGGCGGTTTCCAGTACCTACTTTCCAATGGAGAGTGACCGTCATAACTGAGTTTCCGCACTGACGCACCCCTGAGGAGAGCCCCATGAACATCAGCGGAAACACCATCCTGATCACCGGCGGCGGCACCGGCATCGGCCGCGCCCTGGCCGAGGCCCTGCACGCCCGCGGCAATCAGATCATCATCACCGGCCGTCGCGAAGACGTGCTGAAGGACGTCGCCGCCGCCAATCCCGGCATGGCCTGGGCCGCCCTGGACGTCGCCGATCCCGCCGCCGTCGCCGCCTTCGGCGAACAGGTGGTCAGGGATCACCCGGCCCTGAACGCGGTCATCCTGAACGCCGGGATCATGAAGGTCGAGGACCTGAAGGCCCGCCCCTTCGACTTCGCGACCGTCGAGGCGACCATCGCCACCAATCTGCTGGGCCCGATCCGCCTGACGGCGGCCTTGCTGCCCCATCTGCAGGCCCAGCCCGCCGCGACGATCATGACCGTCACCTCCGGCCTGGCCTTCATCCCCCTGGCGGCGACCCCGACCTACAACGCCACAAAGGCGGCCATCCACTCCTGGACCGAGTCCCTGCGCCATCAGCTGCGGGACACCGCCGTCGAGGTGCTGGAGCTGGCCCCGCCCGCAGTCGCCACCGACCTGATGCCGGGCCACGCCGAGAACCCCGCCTCCATGCCCCTGGCCGACTATACGGCTGAGGTGATCGGCCTGATCGAGCGCGGAGACACCCCGCGCGGCGAGATCCTGGTCGAACGGGTCAAGCCCCTGCGCTTCGCCGAGGTCAACGGCTACGAAGCCGTGTTCGAGATGCTCAACGGCTGACGCATTCTCCCTCTCCCTCCCCCTGCGGGGGAGGGGGGCGGAGGC
>NZ_JMQR01000150.1:0-6365 GCF_000698025.1 Brevundimonas sp. EAKA
TGAGCTGCACCGCCCCGTCCCGTCCCGGCCTCAACTCGGCCAGCCCCGCTGCATGGGCGCTTCCCTACGCCCCGCCGGCGGGGGGGGCGAACGGGCTGCGCCCCCTCGGCGGCGTCAGGGTCTCGCAGTCCCGGCGAGCGGGATCCTCGGCGACCGGCCGGGCGCGACGACCTCGCGCCTGGGCCTGGGCCAGCACGACCGCCGCCTGGGCGTCATGAAAGACCTTGGCCGTCATCCGGTCCAGCGTCGGCGTCTCGGCCGACCCCAGTCGCACCCCCAGGGCGCAGTCGAAATGCTGAAGCGCCAGCGGCGGGCGCAGTTCGGCATGGGCGGTCGCCATCAGCCAGCGGTCCGAATCCTCCAAGGCCGTGAACCGCGCCGACGCCGCCCGGTCGGCCGCATCCTGGGCCGATCCCGCCACGGGCGCTGGGGGCACGGCCTGGGCCAGCCGCGCGACGACGCCGGGCGACAGATAGCCTTCGTCGGTCGTGCTGAAGATCGGACGGGGCGAAGGCCGCCCGGCCGGGGCGCAGGCCGCCAGGGGCAGCGAAGGCAGGATCACCGTCGCCGCGATCAGAGCGGCGACCGGTCTCACAGACCCGCGCTCCAGCTCAGCTGCACCGAGGTCTCGCCGCCGGCGCCCGGCGCGGCCACCACCTGAAGATTGGTCGCGCCCGCCTGGCCGCCCGCCGCGCCATAGGCCCGGGCGTCGCCCTGGTTCATGCCCATGACCGAGGTCAGGCCCGCCTCCTCGGCGCGGGTGCGATAAAAGGCCACCACTTCGTCGGGCGTGGCGGCGGTGGTGAAGGTGACCAGCCCGCCCTCGCCGTCCGGCCCGGCGGCGGTCGTCGCCGGCTGGTCCAGGGCGGCTCCGGGGTACAGGGCGGCATAAGCGGGCGCGCCGGGTGCAGCGGGGATATCCGCCGTCATCGCCTCGGGCGCAGGCGCAGCCTCTCCCTCCGACGGCGAAGCCGGGGCGGTCATTTGGTCAGGGGCGGCGAGGGAGGCCTGGGCCGGCGCCTTTTCGGTCCTGGACCGGTCGTCGCAACCTGCAAGGCAAAGCAAGACTAAGGCGGCCGAGGCCGCCAGACGGCGTATCATCGGGGAATCGTCCCTTGGACCCATGGTCAAGGCGCCACCGTGGCGCAAGGATGCGGCGGCAGCAAGGCGTCAGCGTCAATCGTCGTTTTCAGCGCGGCCCCGTGTCCCCGCCGAGGCCCGCCCTTCTTCGGCGAGGGCCTCGTTGATCTCGAGCGAGTCGGGATCATCGTCCGATCCGCTGGCGGACCCGCCGCGCAGCGAGCCGGCGCGGGTGTCGGAGCCGGAATCTGTGCCGTCCAACGCCTCGATCAGGGCGTCGGCCTTGTGCCCCAGGTCCGGCTTTTCGCCCATGTCGGCGGCCTCGCGCGCATCCTCGCACTCGGCTTCGGTCTTTTCGGCGTCAACGTCCGTCATGGCTCATGTCTCCGGGTTCGTCGGAGGTAAAGCGCCCGACCCTGTTGCGGTTCCCCGCTCCCTGCCCTTGAACCTCGGCCGTCAGCCCCGATCTAGGCCTCATGATCCCGTTCTCAGTTCTCGACCTCTCCCCCATCGTCGAAGGCGGCGACGCCCGCCGCGCCCTCGACGAGACCCTGGCCCTGGCCCAGGCCGCCGACCGGCTGGGCTATGAGCGGTTCTGGCTGGCCGAACACCACAACATGCCCGGCATCGCCAGCGCAGCGACCGCCATCGTCATCGGCCATGTGGCGGCGGGCACCCAGCGCATCCGCGTCGGCTCCGGCGGCGTCATGCTGCCCAACCACGCGCCCCTGGTCGTCGCCGAACAGTTCGGCACCCTGGAGACCCTGTTCCCCGGCCGGATCGACGTCGGCCTGGGCCGCGCACCCGGCACGGACGGCGCCACCGCCCGCGCCCTGCGCCGCTATTTCGACGGCGCCGACCAGTTTCCGCGCGACGTGGTCGAATTGATCCAGTGGTTCGAACCGGCCGCCGACAATCAGCCGGTGCGCGCCGTTCCCGGCGCGGGTCTGCGCGTGCCGATCTGGCTTCTGGGGTCCAGCCTGTTCAGCGCCCAGCTGGCCGGCCAGCTGGGCCTGCCCTACGCCTTCGCCAGCCATTTCGCGCCTGAACTGCTGCTGGAGGCCCTGGCGCTTTATCGCCGCAGCTTCACCCCGTCCGACCGGCTGGCCCAGCCCTACGCCATGGCCGCGATCAACGTCTTCGCCGCCGATACGGACGCGGAGGGCGTGCGCCTGTCCACCTCGATGCAACAGAGTTTCGCCCGGCTCTCGACCGGCAAGCCGGGCAAGCTGCCCCCGCCCGTCGACGACATCACGGCCGTCCTGACCCCGCAACAGATCGAGGGGGCGCGCAGCCGCCTGCTCTATTCCGCCGTCGGCGGGCCGGACACGGTGCGGAAACAGCTGACCGACTTTATCGCCCTGACCGGCGTCGATGAATTGATGGTCACCGGCATGGCCTTCGACAACGCCGCCCGCATCCGCAGCCTCGAGATCGTCGCGGAAGTTCGCGGGCGGATGGAGACGGCGGAAGCGGCGGCGTGAACCCGTACCCTCTCCCGCCGGGAGAGGGCTTGAGCGCCCGAGAGCGTAGCGATCGGTCTTGCGCGAAAGGGTGAGGGGCAAGGTAGTGCGAGTTGGCCCACCGGCGGAACCCTCATCCGGCCCTTCGGGCCACCTTCTCCCGCAAGGGGAGAAGGAAGCGAGTCAGAGCTCCCCCAGAAACCCCAGCAGCAGCCCAGTCACCTCATCCGGCCGCTCCTGCTGGATCCAGTGGCCAGCGCCGGGCAGGACCACCGAACGCGTCAGGTTCGGAACCCAGTCCTTCAGCCCGGTCTCGGCCGAGCCGGCATAGTGTCGGACCGGATCGTCCTCGCCGACGATGAACAGGGCGGGCTGGAGAATCCGCTGCTCCTGCGCGAAGGCGGTCAGCGACCAGTTCAGATCGATCGCCCGATACCAGTTCAGCGGCGCGTCGAAGCCGCCGGCCGTGAAGGCCTCGACATATTCGGCGAAATGGGCGGCGCCCATCCACGGCGGCAGGTCGGCGCCGTCGTCGATACTGTCCAGCAGGCCGACGCCCCGCGCCATGAAGCCGGTGGCCCGTTTCGCGGCCGGGGTGGCGCCGTCATAGGACCAGAACAGTTTCCTCAGCGTCGTCGCCGGATCGGCCTCCAGCGCCCGATGGGCGTCCGCCGCCTGGAACCGGCTGATATAGAGGTCGCCCAGCCCGGCCCGTTCGGACAGGATGGCCATGACGGTCGTCGGCGGTCCCTGGGGCCGACGCGGCTGGAACGGCACGGACAGGCCGGCCACCGCCGTGAACAGATCGGGCCGCAACAGGGCGCAATGCCAGGCGACCGGCGCCCCCCAGTCATGGCCCACGACGACGGCGCTCTGTTTGCCCAGCGCCCGGACCAGATCGACCATGTCCCCGACCAGATGCAGGATCGAACAGGCGTCGACGCCCTTGGGCTTGTCCGTGCCGCCGTATCCGCGCATGTCGGGGGCGACGACATGGTACCCCGTCCGGGACAGGGCCTCGACCTGCGCCCGCCAGCTGACCCCCAGTTCCGGAAAGCCATGGATCAGCAGGACCAATGGCGCGTTAGGGTCTTCGAATCCCGCCTCCAGCACCTGTTGGACAAGGCCGTCGGTCTTGATAAGCCGGGTGCGCATTCCAACCTCCCCATCCCTAGCCAGGGCGGCCTGTGCCGCTTTCATCAAACAGGACGGACATGACCCGCCTCGTCACCTTTGCAGACGGTACGACCGTTCCCGCCCTGGGCCAAGGCACCTGGGAGATGGGCGACGATCCCGCCTGGCGCGACGAGGAGCAGCAGGCCCTGGCGCGCGGCATCGACCTGGGCCTGACCCTGATCGACACGGCCGAGCTCTACGGCGACGGCCGCTCCGAACGGTTGGTGGGCGAGGTCATCGCCGGACGCCGCGACGAGGTCTTTCTGGTCTCCAAGGTCCGGCCCGACAACGCGTCGGAAATGAAGATGATGCTGGCCTGCGAGAAGTCGCTGGAACGGCTGGGGACCGACCGGCTGGACCTGTATCTGCTGCACTGGGAAGGCAATGTCCCGCTGGAAGAGACGGTCGCCGCCTTCCAGGAATTGGTCGACGAGGGGATGATCGCCCGCTGGGGCGTGTCCAATCTGGATATGCGCGCCATGGAACGGCTGATGGAGATCGAGGGAGCCGAGGACTGCGCCGTCAACCAGTTGCTCTATAATCTGGGCTCGCGCGGGGTGGAGTTCGATCTCCTGCCCTGGATGCAGGCCCGCGACATGCCGATGATGGCCTATTCGCCCCTGGGGCGCGGCGAGTTGCTGGAACAGCCCCTGATCCGCGACATCGCCAACCGCCACAGCGCCGACCCGGCTCAGGTAGCGCTCGCCGCCATCCTGCGCCACGACGGCGTCATCGCCATTCCCAAGGCCAGCTCGGTCGAACACGTCGAGGCCAACGCCGACGCCCTGGAGATCCAGTTCGACCTCGAGGATATCGAACGCCTCGACGCCGCCTTCCCCCCGCCCACGCGCGAGACGCCGCTGGATATCATCTGAGGCAAGGGACACGGCCGAACCCCGGCCGCGTCCCTTGCCACGGCGTGATTTAACGGTTGCCGCCGGCCACAGCGATGATTTCACCGGTGATCCAGGCGCTGTCGGGCGAGGCCAGGAAGACGGCCACAGGTGCGATGTCGGACGGCTGACCCATGCGGCCGAGCGGCGTCTGGGCGACCATCTGGACCTCCAGATCCGAGCCGATGATGCCCGTGGCGTGGGTGCCCTCGGTCTCGACGGCGCCGGGCGCGATGGCGTTGACCCGGATCTGGCGCGGGCCGAGTTCCTTGGCGAGCACGCGGGTGATCGAGTCCACGGCGGCCTTGGTGGCCGTGTAGACCGAGGCGGTCGGGATATCGACGGTGGTGGCGCCCGAGCTGATGTTGATCACGCTGCCGCCGTCGGGACCGAAGCGCTTGGCCGCCTCGCTGGTGGCCAGCAGCAGGCCCAGAACATTGATGTCGAACTGGCGTCGGTATTCGGCCTCGGTAAAGTCCTCGATCGGCGCGAAGGCATAGACGCCAGCGTTGTTGACGAGGATGTCCACGCCGCCGAACGCCTTCTGGGTCTCGTCGAACAGCCGCGTGACATCGTCGCTGCTGGCCACGGACGCCTGGACGGCGATGGCCTTGCCGCCGGCGGCGGTGATCTCGGCCACGACCCTGTCGGCCCCTTCGCGGCTGGAGGCGTAGTTGACCGCCACTGCGGCGCCCTCGGCGGCCAGGGCCTTGGCGATGGCCGCCCCGATGCCTTTCGATGCGCCGGTGACGACGGCGGTCTTGCCTGAAAGCTTGCTCATGATCTCTCTCCGGTCGCCTTCAGCGGCGAACGGTTTGATATTTAGATAACCATCGAACTGATTCAATAAGCGGGGCTGTTGATTTTCTGAAACCGGCCTCAGATTTCCGCGAGCTGGGCCAAATAGGCGTTCAGGACGTCGCGCTGCAGCACCAGGAAGGCGAACTTGCCCTGCCGGCAGATCTGGATCAGGCCGGCGGTCTCCAGTTCCTTCATATGGTGCGAGAAGGTGGGGGCGCTGACCGAGACAAGCTGGGCGACCGCGCCGCAAGGGGTGGGTTCGCTGGCCGCGCCGATCTCCTTGAGGATCTGACGGCGACGCGGCTCCGCCAGGGCCTTGGCGATCAGGTTCACCTGGCGTTCGTCCAGCCGGATGCGCGGCGCGTCTTCCATAGGGCTCATATGCGGTGCGAGAGCGCCTGACGCAAATGGGGCGCGACGACACATCGATCGTCGGATCGACTACCCGCCTCGGATCACATCCAATAGCCACGCCCGCGCCTCACCCGCATAGGGGGCCGCCGGGCCTCGCCCCCAGACCGGATCGGGCCACAGGCCGTCGTCGCGACGGCGTCCGACGACATGGACGTGCAACTGGGCCGTCACATTGCCGATAGCCCCGACGTTCAGCTTCTCGACCGGCCCCAATCGCCGCACCAGCGCCCCGGCCCGCACCGTCTCCTCCATCAGCACGGCCCGCTGTTCGACGCTCAGGTCTTCCAGCTCCACCGCCCCCTCGACGCGCGGGATCAGGATCAGCCAGGGAAACCGCACGTCGTCCTGCAGCCGCACATGGCACAGCGGCCATTCGGCGGCGGCGATGGAGCCGGCCTCGAAGGCGGGCGCGACGACAAACCCCATGCTCAGTTCAATCCATAGATGACGCAGGCGCTGTCGGTCATGACCTTCAACGGCGGCTGAAGCGCCAGCCGTGCGGCCTCGATCTGCGCCTCGCTGGGCGCGGCGCCGGTGG
>NZ_JMQR01000151.1:0-6223 GCF_000698025.1 Brevundimonas sp. EAKA
ATGACACCGGGGTCGGGGCCGCCACGCCCCACCCCGCCCCCGTCCGGCGCGCCCTCGGCTCAAGGCCGTGGAAGCCCGCCTTGGTCCACCCCAGCCGCCGCCCCGGCGCCGGCCGCGCCGATTCCGCCCGCCCAGGTCGCGGCGCCCGTCGCGCCGGCCCCTGTCACCATCCGCGTCGATCTGGACCGGGTCGATCGCCTGATCAATGTGGTCGGCGAACTGGTCATCCAGCAGGCCATGCTGTCGCAACGCGTGCTGGAAAGCGGCCTGGCCCGCTCGTCCGGCATCGCCCTGGGCCTAGAAGACCTCGAGCTTCTGACGCGCGAGATCCAGGACAGCGTCATGGCCATTCGCGCCCAGCCGGTGAAGTCGGTGTTCCAGCGCATGCCGCGCCTGGTCCGCGAAGTCGCCGACATGGTCTCCAAACAGGTTCGTCTGGTCACCGCCGGCGAGGACACCGAGGTCGACAAGACCGTGGTCGAACGCCTGGCCGAGCCCATCACCCACATGCTGCGCAACGCCATCGACCACGGCCTGGAGACGCCCGACGAGCGTATCGCCGCCGGCAAGACGGCCGAGGGCACGGTTCGCCTGGCCGCCCTGCACCGGTCCGGCCGCATCGTCATCGAAATCTCCGACGACGGGCGCGGCATCAATCGCGAGCGGGTCAAGAAGATCGCCATCGACAAGGGGCTGGTCGCGCCTGACGCCGCCCTGACCGACGAGCAGATCGACAATCTGATCTTCCTGCCCGGTTTCTCGACCGCCGCCGTGGTGTCCGACATCTCGGGCCGCGGCGTGGGCATGGACGTGGTCAAGCGCTCGATCCAGGCCCTGGGCGGCCGCATCTCGATCAGTTCGGTTCCGGGCAAGGGGTCGACCTTCACCCTCAGCCTGCCGCTGACCCTGGCGGTGCTGGACGGCATGGTCGTGTCCGCCGCCGACCAGATCCTGATCGCCCCGCTGCCGGCCATCGTCGAAAGCCTGACGCCGCAAGAAGGCGACCTGCATTATGTCGGCGGGGTCGATCCGGTGATCCGCTTCCGCGACCGCTTCCTGCCCCTGATCGATGTGGCGATGACCATGGGCTTCCGCGACACCCCGGTGGTTCCGTCCGAAGGCGTCGCCGTGGTCGTCGAGACCGAGGGCGGCCAACAGGCGGCCCTGCTGTTCGACGCCATCCAGGGCCAGCGCCAGGTCGTGATCAAGAGCCTCGAGACCAACTACCAGCAGGTGGAGGGCATCGCCGCCGCCACCATCCTGGGCGACGGTCGCGTGGCCCTGATCCTCGACGTGGACGTCCTGGTCACAGACATGCGCCGCCGATCTTCCCGCCCCGATTTCAAGCTTGCGAGCTGAGCCATGACCGAAGCCAACGACTCCCAACGCGAACTCATCGCCTTCCGCATCGGCCGCCAGGAATTCTGCGTCGACATCATGTCGGTGCGTGAAATCCGCGGCTGGACCCCGGCGACGCCGCTGCCGCGCTCGCCCGGCTATATGAAGGGCGTCATCAACCTGCGCGGCACCGTCCTGCCGATCATCGACCTGGGCGCGCGTTTCGGTCTGGAGACGTCCGAGCCGACGGCCCGTCACGTCATCATGGTCGCCCATATCGGCGGCCGGATGGTGGGGCTGCTGGTGGACGCCGTGTCGGACATCCTGGAGATGAACGAGGCCTCGGTCCAGCCGACGCCCGACGTCGCCAGCGACCAGGTCAAGACCTTCGTCAAGGGGATATTCTCGATCGACGGGCGCATGATCAGCCTGATCGAACTGGACCACATCCTGCCCCATATCGAGGCTGAAGCCGCATGAATCCCGCCCCAGGACGGGGATCCATCGTCGAGGGCGAATTCGTCTTCACCGCCGAGGATTTCCGTCAGATCGCCGAAATGCTTCATGCCCACGCGGGCATCGCCCTGAACGAGGGCAAGGCGGCTCTGGTCTATTCGCGCCTGGCCAAACGGCTGCGGACCCTGGGTTTGTCGAGTTTCCGCGACTACTGCGCCCTGGTCGAGGGCGTGGACGGGGTCGACGAGCGGCAGAAGATGACGGCCGCCCTGACGACCAACGTCACCCGCTTCTATCGCGAGCCCCACCATTTCGACGACCTGCGCGACCGGGTCCTGCCGAAACTGGTCGAGCGCGCTCGCGCCGGCGGCCGGGTGCGGCTGTGGTCGGCGGCCTGTTCGAACGGGCAGGAGCCCTATTCGATGGCCCTGACGGTGCTGTCGGTCCTGCCCGAGGCGGCGGACCTGGACGTGCGCATCCTGGCCACCGACATCGACCCCAACATGGTCGCTCAGGGCCACGACGGGACCTATTCCGAAGAGGCGCTGGAACCGGCGCCGGTCACCCTTTGGCGCAAGTATTTCAACCGCGCCGATCGTGGCGCCTGGACCGCCGGGCCGCAGCTGAAACGCCTGGTGTCGTTCAAGGAACTGAACCTGATCGGCGACTGGCCGATGAAGGGCAAGTTCGACGTCATCTTCTGTCGCAACGTGGTGATCTATTTCGACGATCCCACCCAGGAGCGGGTGTGGAGCCGCTTCGTCCCCCTGATGAACCCCGGCGCCACCCTCTATATCGGCCATTCCGAACGCGTGGCTGGGCCGGCCGCCAGCCTGCTGCAGACCGCGGGCCTGACCACCTACCGCCTGGGAGCCGCATGATGAGCGCCAAGATCAAAGTCCTCGTGGTGGACGACAGCCTGACGATGCGCGGCCTGATCTCGGCCGCCCTGAAGTCGGATCCCGAAATCGAGGTCGTCGGCACGGCCGCCGATCCGATCGAGGCCCGCGCCGCCATCAAGGAGCTCAATCCCGACGTCCTGACCCTGGATGTCGAGATGCCCAACATGAACGGGCTGGAGTTCCTCGAGAAGATCATGCGGCTGCGGCCCATGCCGGTGGTCATGGTCTCGACCCTGACCGCGGCGGGCACGGACGTGACCCTGGCGGCGCTGGAAATCGGCGCGGTGGACGCGGTGGCCAAACCGGCCGTGGCCAGCGTCGACGCCTTCCACGACCTGATCGAGAAGGTGAAGACGGCGGCGCGTTCGCGCGTCCGCGCCCGCGCCGACATGCCGGCCTCGGCGGCGGCGCCCAGCGCCTATCGCCCGGCCGCCAGCCATATCCTGGCCATCGGCTCGTCGACCGGCGGGGTCGAAGCCCTTCTGACCGTTCTGAGCGGCTTCCCGGCCAACTGCCCGGCGACCATCATCACCCAGCACATGCCGGCGACCTTCACCGCCAGCTTCGCCGCCCGTCTGGACCGCGTCTGCGCTCCGACCGTGACCGAAGCCTATGAAGGCGCGCAACTTAAGGCCGGCCACATCTATCTGGCGCCGGGCGGCGCGGCGCATCTGGAGCTGACGCCCGGCATGACCCCCCGCTGCCATCTGGTGCAGAGCGACCCGGTCAATGGCCACCGTCCGTCGGTCGACGTCATGTTCGAGTCGCTTGTCCGCCTGAAGCGGCCGATGACCGGCGTGATCCTGACGGGCATGGGCAAGGACGGCGCCAAGGGCCTGAAGGCCATTCGCGACGCCGGCGGCCGCACCCTGGGCCAGGACGAATCGACCTCGGTCGTCTACGGCATGCCGAAAGCCGCCTTCGAACTGGGCGCCGTGGAACGGCAGCTGCCGCTCCACCGCCTGTCCCCCGCTATTCTAGAACTGTGCGCCGACTCGGGCGCACGGTCGATCGCCTGACCCCCGGGAGCGCCATCATGCCCGCCGCCGCCTCTCTCCACTGCCTGGTCGTCGATGATCAGATGACGATGCGCTCGCTGGTTCGCACCAGCCTGCAACAACTGGGCGTGCGCGAGATCCGCGAAGCCGCCGACGGTGAAATCGCCCTGCGCGACATCATTTCCAAGCCCGCGCACCTGATCATCTCCGACTACAACATGCCGAACCTGGACGGACTGGGCCTGCTGCGCGCCGTGCGCGCCCACCCGCCGACGTCCAAGACCGCCTTCATCATGCTGACCGGCCGCGCCGACCGCGAACTGGTGCAGCGGGCGGTGCAGTTCGGCGTCAACAACTATCTGGTCAAACCCTTCACGGTGGCCCAACTGAAGGGCAAGCTGGAAGCCGTCTTCGGTCCGCTGACATGAGTTTCTCGGCCCTCAAGGACAACAAGGAAAAACGACTGCACGTCGGCCAGGGCGAGCATCATATCACGTCCGACCCGGACGTGGTCCTCAGCACCATTCTGGGCTCCTGCGTGGCCATGTGCCTGCGCGATCCGGTCGCCGGGATCGGCGGGATGAACCACTTCCTGCTGCCCGAGGGATCCGGCGCGGGAACTGACGCGGGGCGTCGCTACGGCGCCTATGCGATGGAGCTTCTGATCAACGACTTGCTGAAGGCCGGCGGACGCCGCGAGCGGCTGGAGGCCAAGCTGTTCGGCGGCGGGCGGATGTTCGACAGTCTGCGCGACGTCGGCCGTTCCAACGCCGACTTCGCCGAGAAATTCCTGCGTGACGAAGGCATTCCCGTGGTGGGCGGCAGCCTGCGCGGGGACGGCGGACGCCGCCTGCACTACTGGCCGGTGACCGGCAAGGCCATGCAGCGCGCCGTCACCGACACCGTCGCGCCCAAGCCCGTCCCCGTCGTTCGGCCCCCCGTCGATACGGGCGCCCTGGAGCTCTTCTGATGCACGCCCCTCCCGAACACGCCCACCTCCTGGTCGCCGTCGCCGACGAGCTGATGCGTGTGCGCGAGGGGATCGATCACGTCGAGGCCCTGGTCAGCCGTCTGGTGCGGCGCGCGCCGGCGGAGGATCGGGCGGAGGCCCTGACCGAGGCCCAGGCCCTGGACGCCCTGACCCAGAGGCTGGAAGCCCTGTCCGGCGTGTTGAGAATGCTGGGCGACGGCGCGACACCGGCGGAATCCGTGAGCCGGATCTCCCTGGCCGACATGGCGGTGCGCCTGCGCCCCGCCGCCGGCGTCAAGACGACCGAGGCTGCCGATTCGGGCGACCTCATGCTGTTCTGACGCCGTGCACAAGACGCCGGACAAGATCAATCTGGCGCATTCGACGGTTCTGCTCGTCGATGATCAGCCGACCTCGCTCGATCTTCTGAGTTCGATCGTTCAGGGGTTCGGAGTTCGCGAACAGCTGAAGTGTCCCTCGGCCAAGGATGCGGTCGAACTGGTGCAGCGCCGGTCCGTCGACCTGATCCTGATCGACTGCGCCATGCCCGAGATGGACGGCTACGATTTCGTCCGCTGGCTCAGGCGAGAGGCGTCCGAGCCGATCCGCTTCACGCCCGTCATCATGATCCTGGGCCACGCCGCCCGCGCCCTGGTCGCCAAGGGGCGCGACTGCGGCGCCAGCTTCATCGTCGCCAAACCCCTGACTCCGGCGGTCCTGCTGAAGCGGATCATCTGGCTGGGCGGCGAAACGCGCCAGTTCGTCGAAGTCGAAAACTACGTCGGACCCGATCGCCGCGTGCGCAACTATGGTCCCCCGCCCGGGGAGGAAGGCCGCCGCCAGACCGACCTGTCGGGTGAACTGGGCGAGGCCGTCGAGGCCAATATGGATCAGGACGATATCGACATGCTGTTGAAGCCGATGAAGGTGGCCCTGTGACCGCAGATGCGACCCCGCCCCGTCTCCGAAACGTCCAGACGTCGCTTCAGCGCCAGATGGCGCGCCCAGGCGGCGTGCCCATCGCGGACGCCGTCGCGCGCGCCGAAGAGGGGCTGGGGGAACAGCGCGGCCGGACCTTGCTGGTGCTTCAGGACAAGGTCGACGCCCTGAACCGCCTGTGCGCCGACCGCCCGGCCGGCGCCGACGGCGAGGTCTACGCCCTGGCGTCGGCCCTGGTCGACATGTCCGGCTTCATGGAGATCCCGCCCTTCTATGCGGCGGCCTACAGCCTGTGCGACGCCGCCCACCGGATGGCCGCCGCCGACGCCTGGTCCTGGCCCGAGGTTCAGGTCCACGCCCGCGCCCTGAGCCTGATCCTGGCGAACGACTGCCAGGGCGGCGAGGCCGTCGATCAGATGCTGGCGGGTCTGCGCGCCGTGGCCGAACAGGCCGTGCACCCCGGTTAACGCCGCCCTTCCCGAATCCGGAACAGGGGCGAAACGAATCAGGACCGAATCGGACACAGGCCTCGATTCGCGATTTGTTCACCGCAAGATATTGTATCTTAAGATCTATTAACCACAACCGGATCGTTGCGGCAAGGTCCCGGTCCAGGACCT
>NZ_JMQR01000152.1:0-6218 GCF_000698025.1 Brevundimonas sp. EAKA
GACCTGAGCTGCAACTCAAGGAACTGTATAGTCACAAGCTAGGGCTGTGCATGCGCGTCTTCAGAACCACCCTGTCGGCCCTCCGCCTTCTCCTGTGCGCGGCGCTCGCAGGCTGTTCTGCGCCTTCGGCGTCGCAGAAATTGAACGACAGCGATCTTGAGGGGGCGTGGTCGCTCGTTGTTCGAGACCTTCCAGCGCGCGGCGGAGCCAACGCACAGACCGAACCCCCTGACACCTTTACGCTTGATGTCGCGGTCAGCGATGGACGGATCGCCGGCTGCAAGCTGAACCCCGGCGCCCGTGACGATCAGTGCACCGTCCGAGACGGCCTCTTCTATGTTGAAACCTCCGACCCTGGCAGCCCCGCGCTCGTCTTCGCCCTGAAGCGACGCACGGCGACGCGCTTCGAAGGCGGCGCAGCGCTGGACCTGCCCCCGTTCGGGCGTCAGACAATAGGCTCGGTGGTTATGACCAAGGTGTCGTGACGGGGTGTCGTCCAGTCCACCCACTTATCCTGCGATTCGCGATGCAGGGCCGATATTGTAGTTGTTGGGCTATGCCTTTGAGCGGTCAAAGCATTCCTAGCTTCGGATGATCCGCTGCTGATCTAAATGCAGGCACCCGTGTGCATGGCGCTGGCTTTCCCAACCGATTGTTAAATCGGTCTATCGTCTAAGAGGCTATCTCATTCCCAAAGTCACGGATGAAAGCGCCCGCCGTGGTGTTATGCCATCGGGTGCCGAAGTCGCCCATTTCAGGTTTGGCGCTGCCACGAAGCATGTTGCGAAGACCGCGGTCGGCCATGAAGCGATTAGAGTCCGACTCTTGATAATAGGTCGCTTCGATGGTCTCGACCTTGGAAGTCCCCTCGCTAGTCATCAGGTCGAGGTTCTGGCGCAGGTAGCTGAAGCCGAGGATTATGATTTGGCTCGGGTTTAAGATGCCGTCGTGGATGGCACCAATCAGATTTTCTTCTTCGACTGTCTCGGTGAAGGTCCGAAGGCGTTCTGCCGAGTCCCTTAGCGTCTGCGGCTCTAGGTTTTCATTCCGACCGAATGCAAGGCTGGGCCCGCCGTCATCGGGTTGCCATGGTAGGCGCCCGACCTTGCCGTAGGGGTGAACAATCTTGAGATGGGATAGTGCTGCGGCGGTCTGGTTCGCGTCGAACCCGCCAAGGGCTTTTACAGCGTGGAACAGGTAGTGCTCGATCAACCGGTCGTAGTTGAATGTGATGATCGTCAGCCTGTCGAAAGCCCGCTCAATCTCACCCAAAGGGACATCGGACTGAAGCCGGTTGAAGAGTTGCTGGAGCCAATGCGGCTCCCCCTTCTTCGACCGCGAGATGCCAGCCAAATTCACGCCATCTGCTAGCAGGCTCCGCTCCTCCGCTGCCAGGATAGCCCAAGCGATAGCCAACTTACCGATCTTTACCTTCGCTGGATTGTCCCGGTGAATGTGGAGATAACGGTCGATAGATGGCGCGTGGCGTATGCCCTCCGCCATGCCATTGGCGATCTGAACCCAGTTCCTATCGCCAAACTTCTGACCTTCGTAAGTGATAGCTCCGACCAGCGTATCGTCAGCGCCTTGGCTTGTTACGATAGTAAAGCCGTTTTCTCGCTTGCGGCGGCCGATCTGCTCAAGCTGATCGGCAATAGCATCCTTCAAGCCGTCGCCGACCGGCATCTTGTATTCGGCGCTACAGCCCGCACCGACAATAATCGTCGTCTGTCGTTGGAACACGTCGGTCTCTCAGAATTAGTCGATTTATTGTAACCAAATTGGACAAGCGAACCGAGGGCGGGTTTGGCTCGGATATCGAGTGCGAAAACCCGCCTTCCATCCCGACTTCCCCGTCAAACCCATGCCTTTTTTAATCCTCCCGCCCGCATCGCGGGAAGGGGCACTCTTTTGCAGGCGGCACCCTGTTTCCTGCGAAGCGTAATTTTGCCCATCGCCCGCGCCAGCGCGAAGAATGGGCGAAAAGATACTCCATTCTTGCATTGGATTGAGTCTATTCCTCAGCCCAATCCGTACCCCTCACCCGCCCGGACGGCTCACATAGAAGGTCGCGCTGTTGCCGACGGCGGTGGTCCCGACCACGGCGGCGCGGCCGGAGCCGATGGTGGCGTTGGTCGTGGCGGTGATGGCGGCGTTGTTGGTCTGGTTGTTGGTGATGTTGACCTCGCCGCCGCACTGGGAACAGGCGGAACCGGTGACGCTGTTGCCGACGGCCTCGGCGCCGACATAGGCGTCATAGCCGCTGACGCCCGTATAGGTCGCGGTCGCCTCGACCCCGCCGGTGTTCAGCTGAGTGTTGTCCAGCGCCAGATAGATGTCGGTGTTGCCGGCGATCACTTCATTGGCGACGGCGCGGGCCGAGACGGTGGTCTGGCCCTGCAGATTGGTCCGGGCCCGGGAGACGGCGCGGACCCGGCCCTGGTTGGTCTGGTCGGTCGCGGCGACCAGGGAGCCGCCGGCGTTGGACAGGACGGTCTGGTTGGCGCCGACGTTGGCGCGGGCGGCCAGGTTCCAGGCGTTGTCGACATAGACGTCGGTCCGCGCCTCAATCGTCGAGGCGGCGTTGGTCTGGCGCACCGTCAGATCCTGGTGAGAGGCGCCGGTGGTCGAGGCCTGGACGGCGTTGGCCACGGCCTGGGACGAGAAGTCGGCGGGGGCGGGGATGTACTGAACGTCGGCGACCGTCTCGGCCAGAACGGTGGTCTGGGCCGACTGATCGACTGCGCCGGTGATGGAGGAGGACGGACCGCCCAGGGCGACGCTGTTGGCGACGGCCGCCGTGCCGGCGAAACCGCCGGCCAGCATATGGCCGGTCGGCGACTGGACGACGGTGCGGGCGGTGACGTCATCGCCGGTCGCGACCTGGGCCGCATCAAGGGCGAAGGTCGCGCCGTCAGTGGAGACGCCCAGATAATCGCCGCGCGCCAGGGTCGTCGATCCGATCACCCCGTCCGACTCGCCGTTCAGGACGAGGGTCGTGTCAGCGCGTGTCGCGCCGGTCATGGTCTGGCGCGCCGTCAGGGACCCGGACGAATCCTCGATCCCGCCCGCGAGCGAATTGCCCGTGGCCGAATTGGTCACCTCGAGCTGATCGACCGTGACGTTCAGGTTCACCGACCCGGTCACGTCGCCGGACTGGGTCTGGGTGCTGGAACAGGTCGAGCCGGTCTGCGGATCGCAGAGCGGCGTCTCCTGCGCCGTCGCCTCAGTAGCGGCTAGGGCGAACGTCGCCGTCGCGGCGATCATGCCAGCGAGACGGATCGGCGCGGGTCTGGCCATTGTTCGTCTCCGTGGTGGGGTAGGCCGGATAATAGCCGCCGGTCGGACCGACAGCGGAATCGCCAAGCGGGTCGTTGGCGGCGTTGAGGCAGATTTCGGGGCCGGGCGCCCCATAGAGATTGGCCATGAACTCGACCGTGGCCCGTTCGACCAGGGCGCGGACAGCCAGCTGGGTCGGCTCCATCCCGCCGGACCCGGCCGAGATGTCGAAGACATTGCCGTTCAGGAAGTCGAACACCCCGGCCGAGATCTCGCGGCCGATGATCTGCTTCTGGTACGAGACGACGTCCACGACCTCGAGGGTGGTGGTCTGAACCAGCCGCAGATCCATGGCGATGTTCATCACATAGGTGCGGTAGGTGGCGATGCCCGAGCCGGGACGGTCGCTGTCCACCTGGCCTCCAGCGGCGTCGAAGCCGCCCGAGCGGATGTTGTAGTTCACCTCGGTGACGCCGCCGACGATGTAGAAGTCCGAACCGGGCACCTGGCCGGCCAGGATGCGGCGGTACTGGGTGTCTTCCGGTCCCTGGGCGCCGGGGGTGTTGTCGCCGATCAGCTTGTTGTTGGCGTAGCGCAGCTCCAGCTCCGACACCGAGGTGTCGTAGCGTTCGACGATCCGGGCGCCGGCCTTGGCCAGGGCCGAGTTCGCCATCAGCGAGGCGCCGCCGGTGATCTGGCGCCCGCCGTCCGACGAGACCGTGCCCGTGTAGTCGCTGATCCGGCCCACGGCCATGCGCGGCGAGGGCAGGTTGTAGCGGCGCGCGTAGTCGGCCAGGCAATAGAGCGCCGCCGAATAGGGGGTGGGGTTGGCCGTGACCGGCGCATTGCCGATCGGCGTCGCATATTGGCCCGACGGCCCGGCCACCGGGCTGACGCAGCCGGCGAGCAGCAGGGCCGCAGCCGTCACGACGGCGCCGGTGCGAAGGAGAGGAGGGCGGCTCATGGCAGGGTGATGTTTCCGTTCAGGGCCGTGCCGGCGTTGATGTCGCCGTTGTTGGTCTGTTTCGAATTGACGATGACGGTGTTGTGGCTGCCCTGGACCACGACGTTCAACTGATTGCCGATGGCGGTGGAGCCGCCGATGGTCGTGCCGTTGCCGGAAGACGAGCCGGCCCCGGCATAGGCCGAGGCCACGCCGCCGGACTGGCTGGAATAGGAAGAGGCGCCGGACTGGATGAGGCCGTTGACGATCAGGCGATTGCCGTTGGCGTCGCGGGTCGAACCGGTGGCGGCGGTGTTGGTCAGGTTGCGCGCGGAGCCATAGCCCTGCTGGAAGCGGGCGGCGCCGCCGGAGCCCGTCGTCTGGGCCATGGCGAGAGACGGGGCGGCGGCGACGAACAGGGTCGCAAGCACGGTCGGCAGGGGGGCGATCAGCCTCTTGACCGGCATGGATAATACTCCTGGCGCGCAAACGGACGACGGACCGAAACCACGATCCGCACCCCAAACTGCGTTAAGGTTATTAAGAAGCGCTTGAGATCGCAGAAATCGTTGCGCATTGGTGAGGCATGTCCGACCCCGATGGCCGATTCGCAGCGCCCCCGAATTCAGAAGGGCCAAGGTCCGAAAGACTGTTCAACGCCCCGGTCGCGGTGGTGCTGATCGCCCTGTCGATGCCCGTGCTGTTTTTCTTCCAGCGCCAGTTGCCGGACATGGGCGCCGCCATGGCCTTCGCACCCATCGATCTGCAGAACGGGCGGTGGGGCGGCTTGTTCACCGCCATGCTGCTGCACGGCAGTTGGACCCACGCCCTAATGAATGCGATCGGCGCCCTGGCCTTCGGCGCGCCGGTGGCCCGGCTGTTCGGCGACCGGATCGGGCCGACCGTCTTCCTGCTCTTCTATATAGGGTGCGGCGTGGTTGCGGCCCTGGGCTACGGCCTGGTCCACTGGGGCTCGACCGAGGCCATGGTGGGGGCGTCGGGGGCCGTGTTCGGCCTGATTGGAGCAGCGACCCGCCTGATGGGCGGACGGGGCAGGGTGCTGAGCCTGTTCGATCGGCGCGTGATCGGGGCGTCCATCGCCTGGATGGCGGTCAACGCCGTCACCGGGCTGATCGGCTATGCTCCGGGAGCGGACGGCGCCCGCATCGCCTGGGAGGCCCACGCCTTCGGCTTCATCGCCGGATTGCTGGTCATCGGCCCCTTGGGCCGCGCCTTCGGCAAGGGGCCTTTGCCCATGGGGACGTCGGCCCGGCCCGAATCGGACGTTTGATTCCGGGGCGCGGCTGCGCGATCATGGTTATCGAGCGGCCCTGTCGCCATCCCGGCCCGGCGGTCGTCTCCTAACCATAGAGAAGGAGCCGCGATGTTCGTCGCCGAGATCCTCAAGACCAAGGGAAACGCCGTCTTCTCCATCGCGTCCGACCTGACGGTGGCGCAGGCGTGCGGAGAGCTGGAGCGCAAACGCGTCGGCGCCCTGGTCGTCCGTGACGGCGAATCCGTCGCCGGCGTCTTTTCCGAAAGGGATGTGGTGAAGGCCCTGGCGGTCGACGGACCCAACGCCCTGGGCCGTCCCGTCTCCGATTACATGTCCGCCCGGGTGATCTTCGCCGAACCGGGAGAAACCCTGTCCGCCGTGATGGGGCGGATGACCGACCGGCGGATTCGCCATCTGCCGGTTCTGAGCGAGGGCCGGCTGGTCGGCGTCATCTCCATCGGCGACGTCGTCAAATGTCAGATCGCCGATCACGCCCGCGAGGCCGAAAGCCTCAGAACCTATATAGCGACGGGCTGAAGCGGGCGCCGGCGCGGGTTCGAAGAGTCCGACTCCGCGAGAATTTTCATGGTTTGGTCA
The DNA here is from genome assembly GCF_000698025.1 of Brevundimonas sp. EAKA. NCBI lineage: Bacteria > Pseudomonadati > Pseudomonadota > Alphaproteobacteria > Caulobacterales > Caulobacteraceae > Brevundimonas > Brevundimonas sp. EAKA. The sequence goes on from NZ_JMQR01000152.1 coordinate 6,096, forward strand.
GAATCCGGTTGCGGCGGAAAAGAGCGGCCCGTATAGAGCCGCCTCGCTCGGAAACGGGCCGGCCCTGAGGGCTTCGGAGCTTTGGTTTCGGGGGTTTTGAGGGGAAGAAAGAGTTGAGAAACT
>NZ_JMQR01000153.1:0-6207 GCF_000698025.1 Brevundimonas sp. EAKA
CTGCCCCTGCTGGGCGCGGCTCAGTTGGCCGGCGCCGCCACGGTTGGATCGGGTCCGGGCGGCGGCGCTGGAAACGGCGTGGGCGGAGCCGGCGGGACGGGCGGATCCGGCGCCGGATCAGGCTCGGGCGGCGGGACTTGCGACATGGTCCGCTGGGTTCAGGACGCCGTGCGTGACGACGCCGCCGTGCGCCGCGCCGTCATCGCCGCCAGCGAGGAGATGAACGCCTCGGGCCGGGCCATCCTGGTCTGGAACGGCGACTGGCTGCAAAGCCGCAACCAGTCCGGCAAGGGTCTGGCCGGGGTGCGCCAGGCCATCGCCCTGGAGGTCGCCTTCGCCCCGGCCGAGTGCAGGACCCAGCGGATGACAGGCCTGGCCGTGCTGAAGCTTGAGGACGGCGCCGACGGCGCGCGCATCGCCCTGGGCAAGGGCAGCTGGCGCTGGTCGGATCTGCTGGGGGCGGGGTGACGACCTCTTGCGTCATCCTCGGGCTTAACCCGAGGATGACGGGGAGAAGGAGCGACTCCTTATTCGCTCGTATTCCCCTTCGCCGCCCGCTCGGCCGCCAGCTTGGCCAGCACACGCCCCCGTCCCTTGGCCAGGGCGTGGATGGCGCCGCGCATGGTGGCGACCTCCTGTTCGGAGAAGGCGGCGCGGCCCAGCATGACCCGCAGGTTCTGGCTCATCGAACGCTTCTTCTCGGGCGGATAGAAGAAGCCGCCGTTCTCCAGCTCCGCCTCCAGATGTTCGTACATGCCGACCAGCAGGTCGTTCGACGCCGGCGGCTCACTGTCGCGGAAGCGCGGCGGCGGGGCGTCCAGGATCAGGGTCCGCCACTCATAGGCGTTGATCGCCACCGCCTGGGCCAGGTTCAGCGAATGGTGTTTCGGGTCGATGGGAATGGTGACGATGCCGGCGCACAGGGCGATGTCGGTCGTCTCCAGCCCCGCCCGCTCGCCGCCGAACAACAGGCCGGTCTTCAGGCCCGAGGCCGTGTCGTCATACAGGATGCGGCCGGCCTCGCGCGGGGTGCGGACCGGCTGGCGCGTCTCGCGCGGGCGCGCGGTGGTGGCGAAGACGGTGTTCAGGTCGGCCACCGCTTCGGCGACGCTGTCGAACACCCGCACCCCTTCCAGCACCCAGTCGGCGCCCGAGGCCGTGGCCCAGGCCCGTTCCTGGGGCCAGCCGTCGCGCGGCGTGACGAGACGAAGATCCGACAGGCCGAAGTTCGCCATCACCCGCGCCACGGCGCCGATATTCTCGGCCATCTGGGACTTGTCGAGGATGACGGCGGGGGGTGTGAGGTCGGACAAGAAGATCAATCCTCGCCCACCATGGCGAGCCAGGGATCGGCGGTCCCGGCCTCGACCTCGGCGACCTTGACGGCGGGCCAGCCGATGGAGGCGCTGCCCGAGGCGGTCCAGGCGGTGGCGATGAAGTCGCGCAGTTCGGCGGCGCCAGCCGCCAGACGCTCATTGACGAAGGCGGCGCCGCGCGGATCGCTGTCGCGGAAAGCCCCAGCTTTCTCCAGCCGGTAGAAGGGGATGACCGTGCCCAGGGTGGTGGTCAGATAGGAGACGGTGCGCGCCTTGACGTCGAAACCGTCCAGATCGGCGGCCGGCATGGCGGCCTCGACCGCGTCCAGGCGGGCGACGCGGTTGGTGAAGGCGCCTTCGAACACGGAGTGGGTCTGGCGCGAATTGGTGAAGCCTTCGGGGTTCGGGAACTCGCCCCAGCCGTTGTAGTGGATCGTCGTGTGATGGGGTTGCGACCCGTCGCCGACATAGTGGCCCATGACCCCGATGTCGCGCAGGATCAGGGCCTCGCGGCGCAGGCGGTCGGCCCGGTACCAGGCCTGGCGCTCCATATCGGTCTCACGTCTTTCGGCGGCGTTCAGCACGCGCCAGTAGGCGAAATCGCGGCCCAGATTCTGCCAGGCGTCGATCATGGCGTAGGGCAGATAGCCGGCGTCATCGACGTCCAGCCCCGCCTTGGTCAGGGCGGCGTCATATTCGGACTTCAGGCGGGGCAGTTCGGCCAGGGTCATGCCGCGCGGGTCGAAGACATGGCCGGCGTCGTCCAGGTCGATGAAATGGGCGGTGTCGCGTTCGCGGTCGTGGGGCTGGCCCGCGCCCTTCCAGCGGTCGGGTTCGCGCGCCAGCTCGCCGACGTCGGCGATGGCGCCGGGCGTCTTCAGAAAGCCCGGCATGTCGGCCGGCAGGGCGCGCATTGCGGCGATCCCGATCAGCCGGTGGCCGGTGTTGCCCCAGGCGTCGACCACGGCGGGAGTGGCGACGGCGACGAGGGCCAGGGCGGCGATGACGAGACGTTTCATGACGGACAAACCTCAGTGAGATCACGCCCGTCTAACGTATCCTTGATCGGCTCTCCAGCCCGCCGGGGTGGCGATCACGCCGCGAACGCCTAGATTAAGCGGGCTCCCCGCTCCTTTATCCTTACAGGCGCCACAGCCATCGGGGAGCGATGACGTGATTGCGTCGTCGCCGTCCTTGCACGGCATAAGTGGACGCCAGATCGAAAGGACCACGCACCATGCGCGCGCCCCGCCTCGCTCTTTTTGCTTCCGCCGCCGCTCTGCTGACCGCCGCCGGCGCACACGCCCAAACCCCTTATGAAGCCTCGGGCCAGACCGCCCCGACCGCGGCGCCTGCCCCGGGCGCAGCCGACTTCACCGACGAAGAATTGCGCAAATACGATGTCGCCATCACCCGCGTCCGCGCGGTCAGCGACACCCTGAACGGCGCCCAGCCGACGCCCGAACAACAGGCCGAAATGGCGGCTGCGGTTCAGGAGTCCGGCCTCGAGGTCGTGCGCTTCAACGCCATCTCCAACGCCGCCGCCGAAAGCCCGGTGATCAACGCCCGCATCAACGCCATGAAGGCGCCGAAGCCTGCTCCCGGATCGGTCGCGGCCGGCGTCAGCGATGCGGAACTGCGCCAGTTCGTCGAAGCCATGACCAAGATTCGCGCCGTGACCGCCAATGTCCAGAACGGCCAGGCCACCCCGGAACAGAGCGCCCAGCTGACGGCGGCGGTCGAGGGGTCCGGCCTGGCGGTGGACCGTTTCAACGCCGTCGCCACCGCCGTGTCCCAGGACGCCGGCCTGCGGGCCCGGGCCGAGTTGATCGGCGCGCGACAACAGGAGGCCGGCGCCCAATAGGGCGTCAGGTCTCGGCGGGTTCGCGCCGTGTGTCCGGTGCGGCCGGACCCGCCTCGTCCTCATTCAGCAGTCGGCCTTCGCGACGCGGCTTCACATAGGGAGCGGGTTGCGGCGTCGGCATATTGCCGCGCATCAGTTGGCGTCCGGCCTTGATGCCGCCGGTCAGTTGCAGGTCCAGACGCGCCTCGTCGCGGCGGCGGACGTCGCCGATGGCCTCGGCCGCCTGGCCCTCGTCCATGCCCAGTTCGATCAAGGCGCGCTCGCCGAACTTCAATGCGGACTCGAAGGTCTCGCGGATCTGATAGTCGACCCCGGCCTGGATCAGCCGCATGGAATGGCCCCGGTCGAAGGCGCGGGCCATGATCTTGGTCGTCGGGAACTCGGACTTGACCAGTTCGACGATGCGGTCGGCGACCTCGGGCTTGTCGACGCAGACCAGGACGATCTCGGCCTCGTCCGCACCCGAGGCCCGCAGCGTGTGCAGCTGGGCGCCGTCGCCATAATAGACCTTGAACCCGAACTGCGAGGCGGCCTGGATCATCTCGACGTCGTTCTCGATGATCGAGACGTCCACATCCCGCGCCAGCAAGGGCTGTGACACCACCTGGGCGAAACGGCCGAAGCCGATGATCAGAACCTGGCCGCGGAGGTCCTTGGCGAAGTCCACCCCCTCGGCGTCCTCGGCCGACAGCGTCGGCTTGGGCAGCAGGCGCTGGGTCAGCAGACTGGTCAGCGGCGTCAGGGCCATGGACAGGATGACGATGGCCGACAGCATGGCCCCGACCTGGGCGTCGAACAGGCCGGCCGTCACCGCCGCGCCATACAGGACGAAGGCGAACTCGCCGCCTTGGGCGAACAGGGCCGCCCGCTCGACCGCCTCGTGGTGCGAGGCCTTGAACAGGCGGGCGACGGCATAGATGCCCAGCGCCTTGACCGCCATGAAGGCGATCACGCCGCCGACCACCAGACGCCAGTCGGCGACCACCACCGACAGGTCCAGCGACATGCCGACGCTGAGGAAGAACAGGCCCAGCAGAATGGCGCGGAAGGGCTCCACATCGGCTTCCAGCTGGTGGCGGAAGGTGGATTCGGACAGGAGGACGCCTGCCAGGAAGGCGCCCATGGCCATGGACAGCCCGCCCAGCGACATGGCCCAGGCGGCGCCGACCACGACCAGCAGGGCCGCCGCCGTCATCACCTCGCGACCGCCGTAACGGGCCAGCAGGCGGAAGATCGGATTGACCAGATATTTGCCCGCCAGCAGCACGCCGCCGACCGCCGCCACCGCGAAGCCGATGGTCTGCCACAACGGCGGCGCCTGTTCGTTCGCAACGCCCAGCACCGAGGCCAGGACGGCGACGATGGCCAGCAACGGCACGATGGCCAGGTCTTCCAGCAGCAGGATGGAGACGGACCGCTGTCCGGGCCCGCCCGCGATCTCGCCCCGCTCCTCCAGCATCTGCATGATGACGGCGGTGGACGACAGGACGAAGCCCATGGCCCCGACAAAGGCGACCGGCGCCGAAAAGCCGGCCAGCATAGCGGTCAGGGTCAGGATCAGGCCGCAGAACAGCACCTGGGCCGCGCCCAGGCCGAAGATCTCTTTCCTCAGCCCCCACAGCCGTTTGGGCCGCATCTCCAGCCCGATGATGAACAGGAAGATGACCACGCCGAACTCGGCGACATGAAGAATGGTCTCGGGCTCCTGAAACAGTTTCAGGCCGAACGGCCCGATGGCCAGACCTGCCGCCAGATAGCCGAGCACCGAGCCCAGACCGACGCGCTTGAACACCGGCACGGCGATGACGCCCGCCGCTAGCAGGGCCGCAGCCGCGCCCAGATCCAGTCCCGTCGTCGCCTCGGCCATCACATCCCCTGTTGGTGAAAGCTGATAGTGGGGAAGCTGGGCAGATTTTGCGAGCCCGATCAGCCGAAGACGGCGCCGATACTCGCCAGACCGTCGCCCGCCGGCGACATGACCTTCCAATCCTTTGCGAGCCCATCGGCCAAGGTCTTCAGTCGTTCCAGAACCGCAAGCATCGGATAGGGGCCTGTGCTGATCCGGCAGGCCCCCGCCGCGAAGAGGATCGAGGCCGGGGGCGCGTCAGGCCCCGCAATCAGACTGATCGGCCCGCCGATGCCTTGCGCTAGACGGGCCACGACGACGGGGTCGATTGCGCCGGGCAGAAAGACCACGTCCGCTCCCGCCGCCAGCCAGGCTCGTCCCCGTTCGACCGCCATATCGATCCGCTCTGCCTCGCTGTCGCCAAGCCCCAACAGGAAGACGTCCGTGCGAGCGTTGATCACCACTTCAGGCGTTGCGGCGCGGATGGCCGCGATCCGCGCTTGCTGATCCGGGATCGTCATCAAGACGCGGGGGGCGGCGTAGTCGACGTCTTCGAAATTGAGTCCCACCGCTCCGGCCGCCCAGGTCGCGCGGGCCGTCTCCGCCGCATCCGCCTGGCTCGGACCGTAGCCGGCCTCGACATCGGCGTTGAACGGTAGAGTTGTGGCGCGGGCGATGGCGGCGACCTCCCGCATCATATCCTCGCGCCCCAGCCCCTCGCCGTCACGAACGCCCCGCGACCAGGCGACCCCCGCGCTGGTCGTTGCGACCGCGTCAAATCCGGCGGCCTGGAAGATGCGCGCGCTGGCTGCGTCCCAGCAGTTCGGCAAGATCAATCCGCCTGAACGGTGCCGTTCCCGGAAGGCCTGAGCGAGACGTGTCTGATCCATCATGAGCAACTCCTGTCTGATTTGCGATCTGACACGGAAGCCGCGCCCGTTCTGGCGATTTTCGGACGCCGTCAAAATGCGGCGCCACAGTTTCGCCTCAGGCGACAAGCGGAGTAGCGCCCAGAACAACCGGAGGAAGCCATGCCGCGTCTCGTCAGGATCGCCGTCGCCGCCACCCTGGGCCTGTCCGTCGCGGCGCCGCCCTTCGCGGTTCCCACCTTCGCCCTGGCCCAGCCCCAACGCCCGTCATTGGACGGCGAGGCCACGCCGGCCGCCTGTGCGCCCTTGGGC
>NZ_JMQR01000154.1:0-6200 GCF_000698025.1 Brevundimonas sp. EAKA
CTCCCAGGCGGTGCGGGTCGCCACCATCGGCGACGTCGATCAGAACCTGCCCAAGTATAACCTGGGCGACCGCCAGATCCCGATCCGGCTGCAGCTGACCGAAGCGGCGCGCGAGGACTTGAGCGGGATGGAGAACCTGCGGGAGCCGGGGACGGGCGGGGCGTCGTCCGTCGTCGGGATCAGGATCGGATAATGGGTCAGGCCGGTCTCGGCCGCGATCTGGGGCTCGTCGACGGGGATGTGCGACAGGCGAAAACCGCTCAGTCGGTCCGGAACGCCGGGCTCCAGAGCGTGGCCGAAGACGGCCGTCTGGACCGCCGGGTCCTGCAGCGTGCCATAGGCGAACAGCAGGACCTCAGCGGTCATCGAGGCGGCCATGGGCGCCCTTGGGGACGCGGCGTCGACGGCTAGGCCGCCTGTCGCTTCCGGCTGGGCGAAACCATCAGCTTCTTGGTTTCGGCGATGGCCTTGGCCGGGTTCAGGCCCTTGGGGCAGACCTGGGCGCAGTTCATGATGGTGTGGCAGCGGTACAGTTTGAACGGGTCTTCCAGGTCGTCCAGACGTTTCTGCGTGGCGTCGTCGCGGCTGTCGGAGATCCAGCGATAGGACTGCAGCAGGGCCGCCGGGCCGAGGTATTCCTCCTGGTTCCACCAGTAGCTGGGGCAGGAGGTCGAGCAGCAGGCGCACAGGATGCACTCGTACAGGCCGTCCAGCTTCTCGCGCTCGGCCGGGGTCTGGAGCCGTTCCTTCTCGGGGTCGGGCTCGTCCGATTGGAGATAGGGCTGGATCGAGTCGTACTGGGCGTAGAACAGGCTCAGGTCCGTCACCAGGTCCTTGACCACCGGCTGGTGCGGCAGGGGGGCGATGGTGATGTTGTGCGACTCGCACTCGTCCCAGCCCTTGGTGCAGGCCAGGGTGTTGCGCCCGTCGATGTTCATCGAGCAGGACCCGCAGATGCCTTCGCGGCAGGACCGCCGGAACGACAGGGTCGGGTCGATGGTGTTCTTGATGTGGATCAGGGCGTCCAGCAGCATCGGGCCGTGGTCGCCGGTCGGAACCTCATAGACGTCCCAGCGCGGGTCCGCATCGACCTCGGGGTCGTAGCGATAGACCTTGTAGGTCCGGACGTCCTTGGAGCCGGGCGCGGCCTTGTGGACCTTGCCCTTGGTGGGCTTGGAGCCGCGGGGGAGGGAGAGTTGAACCATCTGCGTTCGACCTCAGTAAACCCGAGCCTTGGGCTCGATGTACGCGATGTCGTCGGACATCGTGTAATTGTGCACGGGGCGGTAGTCGATCTGGACCTGCTCGCCCGGACGCTTCCACGCCAGGGTGTGTTTCATCCAGTTGGCGTCGTCCCGATCCGGATAGTCCTCGCGGGCGTGGGCGCCGCGCGATTCCGTGCGGTTCAGCCCGCTCTCGATGGTGACGACGGCCTGGGCGATCAGGTTGTCGTACTCCAGCGTCTCCATCAGGTCGGTGTTCCAGATCAGGCCGCGATCCGTGGTCTTGATGTCGGCGCCGGCGGCGTCGATGGCCCGCAGCTTGTCTGTGCCCTGTTGCAGGGTCTCGCCGGTGCGGAACACCGCCGCGTCGGCCTGCATGGCGCGTTGCATGGACAGGCGCAGCTCGGCGGTCGGGGTCGAGCCGTCGGCGAAGCGGAAGCGGTCCAGGCGGGCCAGGTGGGCGTCGGTCTGGGCCTTGGAGGCGGACGGCACGGCCGAGGCCTTGTCCACCACCTCGCCGCAGCGCAGGCCGACGGCGCGGCCGAACACCACCAGGTCGGTCAGGGAGTTGGAGCCCAGGCGGTTGGCGCCGTGCACCGAGACGCAGGCCGCCTCGCCCACGGCCATCAGGCCGGGCACCACGCTGTCGGGGTTGCCGTCGCGCAGCGTCAGGACTTCGCCGTGATAGTTGGTCGGTATGCCGCCCATATTGTAGTGGACGGTCGGCAGGACCGGGATCGGCGCCTTGGTCACGTCGACGCCGGCGAAGATCTTGGCGCTTTCGGAAATGCCCGGCAGGCGCTGGTGCAGGATCTTGGGATCCAGGTGGTCCAGGTGCAGGAAGATGTGGTCCTTGTTCGGGCCCACGCCGCGGCCTTCACGGATTTCGATGGTCATGGACCGGCTGACCATGTCGCGCGGGGCCAGGTCCTTCACGGTGGGCGCATAGCGCTCCATGAAGCGCTCGCCCTCCGAGTTGGTCAGGTATCCGCCCTCGCCGCGCGCGCCCTCGGTGATCAGGCAGCCGGCGCCATAGATGCCGGTCGGGTGGAACTGGACGAACTCCATGTCCTGCAGCGGCAGGCCGGCGCGCAGCACCATGGCGTTGCCGTCGCCGGTGCAGGTGTGGGCGCTGGTGGCGCTGAAATAGGCGCGGCCGTAGCCGCCGGTGGCCAGAACCACCATCTTGGCGCGGAACTGGTGAAGCTGGCCGTTGTCGAGCTGAAGCGCCGTCACCCCGGTGCAGGCCTGAGTTCCATCAGACTGGGCCTGCATGATCAGGTCGAGCGCGAAATATTCGACGAAGAACTTCACTTCCCGACGCACCGACTGGCCGTACAGGGTGTGCAGGATGGCGTGGCCGGTGCGGTCGGCGGCGGCGCAGGTGCGCTGCACCGGGCCTTCGCCGAAGTTGCGGGTCATGCCGCCGAAGGCGCGCTGATAGATCTTGCCTTCGTCGGTGCGGCTGAAGGGCACGCCCCAGTGTTCCAGCTCGTACACGGCCTTGGGCGCGTTACGGACCAGATATTCGATCGAGTCCTGGTCGCCCAGCCAGTCCGACCCCTTGACGGTGTCGTACATGTGCCACTGCCAGCTGTCCTCGCCCATATTGCCCAGCGAGGCGGAGATGCCGCCCTGGGCCGCGACCGTGTGGCTGCGGGTCGGGAAGACCTTGGTGACGCAGGCGACCTTCAGTCCCTGCTGGGCGGCGCCGAGGGCGGCGCGAAGGCCGGAGCCCCCGGCGCCGACGACGACGACGTCGTATTCGTGATCGATCAGTTCGTAAGCGGCCATCAGCTAATCAGGCTCCGAAACCAGCGGGCAGGGGCGCCGAACCCAGCGCCATCCGCACGATGAAGAAGACGCTGGCGGCCGCCAGCACGAGGAAGACCAGGTTCAGCAGAGCGACCAGCGCCTTGCGCGTTCCCGGCTGGGGCACATAGTCCTCAAGGATCACCTTCCAGGCCACGCTGACGTAGCCGAAGAAGACCACGGCCGTCAGCGCCAGCAGGCCGGCGTTCAGCCGGTTGGCGAACCAGTCCTGCACGGCGTCATAGCCGGCGCCCGTCAGGGTGAAGGCGGTCGAGGCGACCCACAGGCCCAGCGGCAGCACGACGACCAGCAACACCCGCTCGGCCAGCCATTCGCCGGCGCCGTGGCGCTCGGAAATCTTGACGTTGTTCTTGAACCGGGCCCCGTTCCCTTTGACTTGACCGCTCACAGCGAAACCCTCCCGACGGCGAACAGGACGACCCAGAACAGGATCGCCAGCGGAACCGGCGCCCAGACCGCGATGCGCGACAAGATCGTGGACGACTTGATGGTCAGGCCATTGCCGGTGTCGTTGATCGTGTGACGCGTCCCGTTCAGGATGAAGGAGAACAGCACGACCGTCAGGCCGAAGCCGACGAACAGGCCCAGCGGGGACCCGGCCAGGGCCAGGGCGGCCGCATAGGCGTCCGGTCCGAAGGCCAGGGCCCCCAGCCAGGCGACGACGATCAGCGCGCCGACCGTGGCGGCGATGATGGTGGCCCGGAACAGGATGGAGGCCGCCATGGTGACGTGCCAGCGCCAGATGCCGATGTGGGGCGAAAGCGGTGTGACGTGACCGTTGGGCTGGGTGACGAAACGACCGGTCCGGTCGCTAGAGGCGCCACCCGAGGTCGGGCTGGGCTGGGTCATGCGAATGGTTCTCAAAAGCGAATGAATTCAATCGCCGTGTGCGGTTGCGAAGGCTTTTGTGTCTCTAGAACGACGGTGTCAACGGACCGTGACCAACATCGCGAATTCTTGCCGCCTGTGGCCTGTTCCGTGTCGTGGTCGTCGGATTTGCGCATGATCGATCCACGCTCTGTCTCGGATAGAGGATTTACGCGGGCGGCCGGGAATTGGATTTTTCCGATCTGGCGGCGCTTCACGCCCGTCTCCGATCTCGCCATGTCTAACCCGCCACCCTATATGTGACGAATGACCGAAAGCACGCCCCGCCCCGTCCTTCGCCTGCATCCCGCCCATCGCGACGACATCGGCGACCTGACGACGCGCCGCCCAGTGCCAGGTCCGGGCCTGGACCAGGTCGATCCCTTCCTGTTCCTGAACCACCACGGGCCCCAGACCTATGCGCCGGGCAACGCCGGCCTGCCGTTCGGCCCGCACCCGCACCGGGGGTTCGAGACCGTCACCTTCATCCTGGACGGCGAACTGGCTCATAACGACTCCGGCGGGGGCGAGAGCATCATCAAGGCGGGCGGGATCCAGTGGATGACCGCCGGCTCGGGCCTGATCCACGCCGAACTGTCGCCGGCCGATTTCAAGCGGAACGGCGGGCCGATGGAGATCCTGCAGCTGTGGGTGAACCTGCCGTCGCGGCTGAAGATGACCAAGCCCGACTATGTGGGACTTCAGGCCGCCGACATCCCCACCTTCACCACCGAGGGCGGCGTGGTGGTCGAGCCGGTGTCCGGCGAATGGCTGGGGGTCAAGGCGCCGATCCAGTCGCTGATCGACATCCATCTGGCCGTCGTCCGCCTGCCTGCCGGCGCCCGGTTCCAGGCTCCGGTCGCGCCCGGCCGCACTGTCTTCTTCTATGCGGTCAAGGGCCAGGTCTCCGTCGCCGGAACCCCCGTGCCCGAATGGAACCTCGCCGCCCTGGGCGAGGGCGACACGGTCGAGATCACGGCCCAGACCGACGCCGTCGTCCTGCTGGGCCACGCCGAACCGATCAACGAGCCGGTCTTCAGCCACGGCCCGTTCGTCATGAACACCCGCGAGGAAATCATCCAGGCGATCGAGGACTACCAGTCCGGCAAGTTCGGCCCACCGCCGAAGGTGTGAGGCGCGCCCCTACGCTTTGAACAGTGGTCGCTGGCGCAGACAGCAGACATTGCAACGGACTGTTTGGGGTGGTTAGGAGACCTTCGCTAAACGGACTTTCGTTGTCGCCCAGGTAAGCGGCAGACCAACAACCACCATGAGAGCGAAGAGGCCGAACTGCCCTCCCCATTCAGGTGGAAAGCGGTCACGGAAAAGCCAGAAGCTCACGAACAATCCGATCCCCAGCGTAGCAGCGTTAGATTTCGGTATGACAAGTGGCGTTTCGCATCGCGAACAATGAAAGGGCTTGCCGAGGTTCCATTGTGTTCGCCCGAACGGAACGCGCTTCGCGCAATTTGGGCACGTAGGGCCTAATGTCATCGCACCCTCAAGGCGGCTGGACCGATGATGGTATACAACCGCAGGGCGGGAAGGTCTGCAACGGGTCGGTTTGCGAAACGGGCGTCGGCCCTGAAATCGGACCTTGGCGTTGACGCAGGTGGACCCGTCGGCCTCCCGGAATCCTCAGAAACCGATCGTCACCGACGGCGCGCTACGCCGCGCCTCGCCGTGGTGCACAGCTTCGATGTTGTTGCCGTCGGGATCGAGCACGAAAGCGGCGTAGTAGCCCGGATGATAGGTCCGCTCGCCCGGCGCGCCGTTGTCGCGTGCGCCATGGGCCAGCGCCGCCCGATAGAAGGCGTCGACCGTCGCGCGGTCCTTGGCCTGGAAGGCCAGGTGATGCCGACCCGTCAGGACGCCCCGGCTCTCCGCGCTTTCCGGCGAGGACACGACGAGTTCATCGGCCCAGAAATAGCCGTCGGCCGTATCGACGACGGGGATCTCCAGCACGTTCAGAACAGCCGTGTAGAATTCCCGGCTGAGCTGGAGATCACGGACGACCAGCTGGATGTGGTCTATGAGCTGACCGCGATGCAGTTGTGTCGTTCCCATGGTCCAGTTTCCCTGGCGTCGCGACCTCGAATTCCATCCGGGTTTCGAGCCGACCTGTGTCACGCCCCAGAATGGGGCGTCTCGCCAGGATCGCCTTGATCTTTCGCAAAGCCATCCCCCGGTTCGACCGCGACGGGCGCTGTCAGGTCGAAGTTCGTCGTGGGGGTCGGGTCGGGCGTCATCCGCCCGAGATGCGAAAGGAGGGCTGTC
>NZ_JMQR01000155.1:0-6078 GCF_000698025.1 Brevundimonas sp. EAKA
CCCGCAGGGGGAGGGAGAGGCTCTTCACGATCCCCACGGGCGCCGAGCTGAAGCGCGCGGCCCTGTTGTCTCTGTTCACCACCCTGGTGTGCCTGGCCTGGCCTCTGGCGGCCTTCGCCCAGGACGCGGCGGCGGGCGGGTCGGCGATCAATATCGACCTGGGCAGCGGCGCGGGGCTGACGCAGCGGGTGGTGCAACTGGTCGGGCTGATGACCGTGCTGTCGCTGGCGCCCTCCATCGTCATCATGACCACCAGTTTCGTGCGAATCGTCGTGGTCCTGTCGCTGTTGCGGACGGCGCTGGGGATGCAGCAGTCGCCGCCGAACGCCGTTCTGGTGTCCCTGGCCCTGTTCCTGAGCGCCATCGTCATGGCCCCGACCTGGCAGGACGCCTATGATTCGGGCATCCGTCCGCTGCTGGATCAGCAGATGGAACTGCCCCAGGCCTTCGATGCGGCGTCGGAACCTGTGAAAACCTTCATGCTGGCCCAGGTGGACCGCGGAGACCTGGCCCTGTTCACCCGTCTGAGCCGCGTGGAGGCCCCGGCCAACCTGCAGGAGCTGCCCCTGCGCGTGGTCACGCCGGCCTTCATGATCAGCGAGCTGAAGAAGGCGTTCGAAATCGGATTTCTCCTTTTCGTTCCGTTCCTTGTGATCGATCTGGTGGTCGCCAGCGTGCTGATGTCCATGGGTATGATGATGCTGCCTCCGGTGGTGGTGTCCCTGCCGTTCAAGTTGATCTTCTTCGTGCTGGTGGACGGCTGGAGACTGGTCGCCGGCAGCCTGGTCGAGAGCTTCCAGCGGGCGTCCGGAACCGGATAATCCCCGCCCCATAAGGCTTTGCGCCTTTTACCCGCTTGCAATACCGGACGAAATCCGTGTTGATCCACCGGTCCTCGCCCTGAATCGGGCGACTAACACTGGAAACGCTTCTTATGACCACTCAAGCCGAACTGATCGCCGCCGTCGCCAAGGACGCCGGTGTCTCGCAGGCCGACGCCGGCAAGGTGCTGACCGCCATCGTCGAAAACATCCACGCCAGCCTGAAGGCCGGCGGCGACGTGCGCATCTCGAACCTGGGCGTCTTCGACACCGCCGCCCGCGCCGAGCGTGAAGGCCGCAACCCCGCCACGGGCGCGACCATCAAGATCGCCGCCTCGAAGGCCGTCCGCTTCCGCGTCTCGAAGCCGCTGAAGGACGCCGTCAACGGCTAAGGTTTTTCCGGTCCCCTCGGGGACCGATCAACCGATTCAACGGGCGGGGGTCGCTGGGCGATTCCCGCCCGTTTCCTTTCGGAAGTCCTGTTTGGCGGCGTTGACCCAGCCGACGAAGGTGTCGGCGTTGGCCGACAGGGCGGCGAAATCGTTCGCCCCGGCCAGACCCGCCAGATTGTCGTCCAGGGCCACGCGGATCGCATTCGCTGACCGCGCCCGGGGGATGAAGGGCGAATACTGGCCGCGCAGACGATCCAGGGCGGCGGGGTTTCCACTCAGCGAATAGCCCACGCCGGCGCGAATCAGCCAGCTTTCCTCGGACGGGGTCAGGGGCGCCTCCGCCTGCTTGTAGCGGTCGCCCAGACGCGCTTCGTACAGGGGCGCGGCCTCGGCCCACTTCTGCTGTTTCCACAGGATGTCGCCGCGCACCTCGCGCGCCGGGGCGGACTGGTCGCGGTCCAGAACCTCCAGGGCGTGATCGTAGCGGCCCAGATCCATCAGGGCGCGGGCCTCCAGCGCCCGACGCTCGCTGTTGATGGCGTTGGGCAGCAGGGTGGTGCGCGAGCCCCAGATGGCCTGCAACGCCTTCTCCGGCTGACGGTCCATCAGATAAACGGTGGCCAGATCGGTGGCGACCTGGGCCTTGGCCACCCCGTCCAGCCGCTCGTCCACCTGGTGTTTCAGCAGTTCGGCGGCCTGGTCCAGCAGATCGACGTCGATCAGGCGGCGCGACAGACGGCGCACCATCTCGTCGCCGTCGGCGCCGATGGGGGTCAGTTCGCGGAAATCATAGAACAGGGCCAGGGCCTGAACCGGCTGCAAGCCGTCGGCCGCGCCTTCCAGGAACAGGGCGCGGAAGGCGTTGGACTGGTCGGCGTAGATCTCGGCGGCGCCGGGCACCCCGGACATCCGCTTGCCGGCGCCGCGCAGGGCGTCCAGGGCCTCGCGATAGCGGCCCTGCTGAAGATAGAGGTTGGCCAGTTTGCGGATGACGGCCAGTTCGGTGGCGTCGCCGCGCCAGCGCCACTTCAACTGCTCAAGCTGCTGGGCCGCCTGATCCGGCGTCAGGACGCCCTTGTCCAGCTCCAGACCGATGGCGCCCAGTTTGGCGGGGGTGGCGATGCCGTCCAGCGGCGCGCGGGCCACGGCCTTGTACACCGCCAGCGCCCGGTCCTTGTCGCCGGACAGTTCAAACAGCCGCGCCTGGACCACGCGCGCGGTCAGCTGATCGGCGGCCGAGGCGTTCTGGCTGAAGACATAGGCCAGCAGCTGGCGCGCGGCCGGCAGGTCGTTGGTCTGGATGGCGGCCAGGGCGTCGGCGGCGCCGAAGCGGGCGCGCCATTCCTTGGGGAAGTCGTCGATGACCGAGGCCCCGGCGGCGAAGGCGCGGCGCGCCCCCTCCCAGTCGCCCTGTTCGGCGGCGATATAGCCCTGCCAGACCTTGGCGGCGGGATCGTTCGACAGGGCCGAGCCGGCGAAATCGGCCTGGGCCTCCTCCAGACGGCCGACGCCGACGCGGGCGGCGCCGCGCAGGCCGCGCACTTCGGGCTCGCCCTGCATGTTGGGAGCCTTGGCGACCAGGGCGTTGATGACCCCGATCGCCTCATAGTTCAGGCCCGACCCGACCAGGAACCGGGCCAGGGCCATGCGCGCCGCGATGGGCGCGCGGGGATTGTCGGTTCCGGCGATGGTTTCCTGAGCCGCCGCGTCCTGCAGGCGGCGATAGCGTTGCGAGAAGCCGTCCTCGCCTGCGGTCGCCCATTCCTCCAGGATCAGGGCCGGATAGGCCGCCGGCTTCGGCGCGTCATCCTCATGGGCGGCGGCCTCCAGCGTCGCCGACGGCGGCGACAGGGTCAGGCCCTGCGGGCGGCTGAGGGTGACCAGATCGCCCGCCGCCTCGATCTTCAGATCGTCGGTCGTGGTCTCGACCGCCAGGCCCTGGGCGGTGGGGATCAGGCTGAGATCGACGGTGCTGCGCGTGCCCGAGAACCCCTTGCCGGGCGCCAGGGCGGTGACGGCGGCGAAACGGTCGCCGACCAGGGGATCCGTCAGCCAGACGGTCTTGGTCGCGCCCGCCATCCGCGCCACCAGGGTGGCCGAGCCGTCGTCGGAGCGGTCGATTTCGACGCCCGAGGCGCCGGCGGGCGGACCGCCGATGGTCACGGTCCAGGTTCCGCCCTGCCCTTCGGCCGCCACAGGCAGGCCGTCGGGAGCGGCGATGCGGACGGCGGTGTAGTCAGGGCCGGCGGCCCACCGGGCGTCCTTGGCCGGACCCAGGGCCTTGGCGCCGGTCAGGTCCATCTTGGCGGCGGTGTCGAACACGACCCAGACGGCCTCGCCTCGCCGGAAGACGGCGGCGCCCACCGGCGCGCCCCACTGGAAGGTCAGGACCGTCTTGTCCGGCGTCGAGACGGCGCGGACGGGCACGACGGAATTGATGGCCGCCGCCCGTTCTTCCGACGTCGGCTCGGGCGCCTTGCCCGGCGCGTAGAGGTTCAGCCAGACCGCGCCGTCAGCCGCGCCGGACCGGGCGTCGGCGCCCTCGGCCAGGGTGATGACCAGATCGGTCGTTCCGCCCCGCGCCAGCCGCGTCTCGACGGCCTTGACCCCCTCCGGCGGATCGACGCGCAGGCGCGAGACGTCCGGCGCGGCCGAGACGCCCAGGCGGACGATCACCTTGTCGCCCTCGCGCCGGACCTGGCTGCGCGCGCCGATGACGCCGCCGAATTCGACACGGGTGAATTCGCTGGATTGGCCGATGCTGATCGACAGCGGATCGCGCGACCGGCCGGCTTCCTGGGCCAGCGGCGCCAGAGGCGCGAACACGACCGCGCCGGCCGCGGCGGCGGCCACGGTCGACTTCAGGATACGCTTGCTGTGCGGGGTCCCGGACATATCCGTCGAGCCTTGCCCCACAAGCTCTTTAATCACGGTTAACCGACATTGACCGGGATTCTACGGATAGGACGGTTCGTCCGGCGACAGGCGGCGCGATCCGGCCCATGATGGGGCCATGACCGATTACCCGCGCCTGAGCACCCTGAAGACCGGCCTGGCCTGTCGCTGTCCCCGCTGCGGCGAGGGGGCGCTGTTCAAGGGCTATCTGACCCTGCGCGAATCCTGCCCGAAATGCGGGCTGAACTATGGGTTCGCCGATCCGGCCGACGGCCCCGCCTTCTTCGTCATGACGGCGGTGGGCCTGGTCGGGATGATCCTGCTGATGGTCTTCGACTTCAGCGTGAAGCCGCCCATCTGGGTGCACGCGGTTGTGACCCTGCCGATCCTGGTGATCATGTGCCTGGGCTGCCTGCGGCCGTTCAAGGCCTGGCTGGTGGCGGAGCAGTTCATCCACAAGGCCGCCCCGCCGGAGTTCTCCAGCAACGGTAAACACGGGGATTGAGGGCGGGGGCGCAGCCCCCCCTCTCACGCCGTCATCCTAGGGCTTGTCCCTAGGATCCATAATCCCGGTGCGTCCGCAGCGGGCACACATGTCAGGCGCCGGGAGTATGGATCCTCGCCACAAGGGCGAGGATGCCGGTCTTATGGGATAGGGCGGTCTTCGCCCGAACCTTGCACCTCAGTCGATGCAGAGCGTCGGGCCGGCCTTGCCGTCCTCGACCGGCGTATTGCAGCCGAAACGGTCGCTGTCAGCCTGGCAGACGCCGGTCGTCGCCGCGCCCGGCGCGAGGCCGCTGTTGCCTTCGACGCGGCAGTCGCCCTGGCATTGGTCGCCGTCGGTGCAGGACTTGCCCGCGTCGGCGTAGCTGATCACGCACTGCCAGGACTGCATCCGGCCGACCTGTTTCATCGTGCCGCCCCGCGTGGCGCAGGCCGAGGCGTCGGCGCTCTGCATCGGGGCGTCGGAGCCGGCGCCTGTCGTCTGAGGGGTGCAGGCGGCGGCCAGCAAGGCGGCGCCGGCGATGAGAGCGATACGGATCATTTGACCTGTCCTTTTGCGAAGCCTGACCAGACGTCGTCGTAGTCGAGCTGCATCTGCGGTGATTCCGACGCCCATTTCGTGACCCGGATCGGCGCCCGGGTCTCAAACATGAAGGCCAGGGTGTCAGTGATCTTGTGCGGTTTCAGTTCCGCCTGGATCGCGCCCTCATAGCTGGCCTGGTCGGGGCCGTGGCCGCTCATCCGGTTGTGCAGGCTGGCGCCGCCGGGCGCGAAGCCGCCGGCCTTGGCGTCATAGGCGCCGGTCACCAGGCCCATGAACTCGCTCATGACGTTGCGATGGAACCAGGGCGGGCGGAAGGTGTGCTCGGCCACCATCCAGCGCGGCGGGAAGATGACGAAGTCGATATTGGCCGTGCCCGGCGTCTCGGACGGGCTGGTCAGGACGGTGAAGATCGACGGGTCCGGGTGGTCGTAGCTGACGGTGTTGATCGTGTTGAACCGCGCCGTGTCATAGCGGCAGGGCGCCAGATTGCCGTGCCAGGCCACCACGTCCAGCGGGCTGTGCGCAAAGGTCGTGGCCCACAGACGGCCGCCGTACTTCTGGACGCACTGGGTCGGGCGATCGACGTCCTCATAGGCCGCGACCGGGGTTTCGAAGTCGCGCGGATTGGCCAGGCCGTTGGCGCCGATCGGCCCCAGGTCCGGCAGGCGGAACGGGCTGCCGTAATTCTCGCAGACGTAACCCCGAACGGGTCCGTCGATCTCGACGCGGAAGCGGACGCCGCGCGGGATCAGGACGATGTGGCCGGGCTGGGCCTCGATCACGCCCATCTCGGTGACGAAGCGATGGGCGCCTTGCTGGGGCACGATCAGCAGTTCGCCGTCGGCGTCGTAGAAGACGCGGTCGATCATCGAGCGATTGGCGACATACAGGTGGACGCCCGCCCCGCCCCCGGCGTCGGGAT
>NZ_JMQR01000156.1:0-6060 GCF_000698025.1 Brevundimonas sp. EAKA
CTGCCCAGCATCAGACAGGGTAGATCGTCGGCGGCGTCAGAGGTTTATAAGAGACAGGTCTATGGCCATCTCAGCCGCATCGACGTGGCCAGCGGCGACGCGGTCACGCCCGGCCAGCGCATCGGCCTGGTCGGCTCCACCGGCTATTCCACCGGTCCCCACCTTCATTTCGAGGTCCGCCGCAACGGCGGCCAGGTGAACCCGACCAAGGTCATGGGCCGACATTTCGACGTGGCGGTGAAGGCCAAGGCCTGAGCCTGAGCAATCCGTTGCGACGCGGGCCGAGATCGTCCTAACCTCCCCCTTCTGTGGAGGGACTGGACATGAACAGATTTGTCGCCGCCGTCGTCGCGGCCGCCTTGTCAGCCGCCCCCATCGCCGCCTCGGCCCAGAACTACAACCGCTACAGCGACGCGGCGGCCCAGTCCGAACTGTCCCGCATCGCCGATGTCGAGATGGCGGTGATGGTTCCGATGCGGGACGGGGTGGGCCTGGCGACCAACATCTATCGGCCCAAGGCCGCCAAGGGCCCCCTGCCCACCGTCTTCGTCAGAACGCCCTATAACGAACTGGCGTACAACGCCCGCTCGACGCGCAGCGCCCTGACCTGGGTCAGCCGGGGCTATGCCCTGGTGATGCAGAACGAACGGGGCCGCTACTTCTCGCAGGGCGATTACGAGATCCTGGGCTATCCCCAGACCGATGGCTATGACGCCCTGACCTGGATCGCGGCCCAGCCCTGGTCGAACGGCAAGGTCGGCACCCTAGGCTGCTCCTCCTCGGCCGAGTGGCAGTTGGCCCTGGCCGCCCAGAACCACCCGGCCCACGCCGCCATGGCGCCCCAGGCGTCCGGCGCGGGCATCGGCAAGGTCGGCCGGTTCCAGGAACAGGGCAACTGGTACACGGGCGGCGTGCCCCGCAACCTGTTCTTCGTCTGGCTGTACGGCGTGGACAATCCGCAGCGGGCCCAGATCCCCGGCGATATCGATCAGGAAACCCGCGCCCGGATCGTCCGCTACAACGACCTGGACGCCGAGAAGCCGGACGTGAACTGGCCCAGCCAGATCCGCCACCTGCCCGTCAACGAGATGCTGAAGGATCTGGGCGAACCGCCGGCGACGTTCGAGGAACTGATCGCGCGCACGCCGAACGATCCCGCCTGGCGCGAAGGGGGCCTGTATCACGACGACATGGGCTGGGGCGTGCCGTCGCTGTGGTTCAACAGCTGGTACGACGTCTCCATCGGCCCGAACATGGAGTTGTTCAACCACGCCCGTTCCACCACCCAGGACCGCGAGGCGGCCGAGAACCAGTATGTCGTCGTCGGACCGAACAACCACTGCGCCTTCGGCGGCCTGGGTCCGAACTTCCGCTCGGGCGACCGGGACCTGGGCGACGCCAGTTTCGACAGCGACGCCCTGGTCGCCGCCTGGTTCGACCGCTGGCTGAAGGGCGAGGCCCGCGCCTTCCCGGCCACGACCCCGCACGTCCAGTATTTCAACATGGGCGAGAACAGGTGGCGCACCGCCGCCCAGTGGCCGCCGCAGGGCGTCGAGACGGTGCGGATGTATCTGCGCTCGGGCGGCGAGGCCAACAGCCTGAACGGCGACGGCCGCCTCAGCCTGGAGGCGCCGCCCGTCGGCGAAGCGGCCGACCGCTATCGCTATGACCCGATGAACCCGGTCCAGACCATCGGCGGCGGCGACTGCTGCAACGGCGGCCTGGTCACGGCCGGCGCCTTCGACCAGCGCCCGATCGAGGCGCGCAACGACGTGCTGGTCTATACGTCCGAGCCGTTGACCGCGCCGATGCAGGTGACCGGCTTCATCGATGCGGTGCTGAAAGTCTCGTCGTCGGCGCAGGACACCGACTTCGCCGTCAAACTGGTGGACGTGGCGCCGGACGGGACGGCCTATATCCTGGGCGACACCATCATGCGGGCCCGCTATCGCGACGGCTATGCCCGGCCGACGCCCCTGGTCCCCGGTCAGGTGGCGACGGTGCAGCCCACGCCGATGACGGTCAGCAACACCTTCCAGCCGGGCCATCGCATCCGCGTGGAAGTGACCAGCTCCAACTTCCCGAAATTCGTCCGCAACCTTAATACGGGCGGCCCGAACGAGACGGAAACCCAGGGCGTGATCGCAGACAACGCCCTCCACCACGCGGGAGAGAACGCCTCCTATATCGACCTGCCCGTCCTGAAGTAGGGGCGCGACGCCGAAGCGGCTGGCCTGAACCGCTTCGGCCTTGCTAGGCTGACTGCAACTGTGGGGGGAGACGAGATGACGGCGGCGTTGACGCTGGAGAGCGTAAGCAAGCGGTATGGCGGGTTCGACGCCGTGCGCGATCTCAGTTTTCAGGTGCCCAAGGGCTCGATCTGCGGCTTTCTGGGCCCGAACGGGGCGGGCAAGACCTCGACCCTGCGGATGATCCTGGGGCTGCAGGAGGCGACCGCGGGGCGGATCGATATCCTGGGCGCGCCCAATGGGCGGCTCGTGCGTGACCGGATCGGCTTCCTGCCCGAGGAGCGCGGCCTCTACAAGAAGATGACCCCGGTCGAGGCCATCGCCTTCTTCGGCGCCCTGAAGGGCCTGCCCATGAACGAGGGCAAGAAGCGCGCGAAACTCTTGCTGGAGCAGCAGGGCCTGGGCGCGGCGCAGAAGAAGAAGATGAAGGAGCTGTCCAAGGGGATGGCCCAGAAGGTCCAGCTGATCGCCGCCGTGGTCCACAAGCCCGAGTTCGTCATCCTGGACGAGCCCTTCTCGGGCCTGGACCCGATGAACCAGCAGGGACTCGAAGAGATGATCCGGGGGCTGGCGGCGGACGGGGCCACCGTCCTGTTCTCGACCCATGTGATGCAGCACGCCGAACGGCTGTGCGACAAGGTCGTGCTGCTGGCCCGGGGCAAGAAGGCGTTCGAGGGTTCGGTGGACGAGGCCAAGGCCACCTCGCCGCGCTTTCTTGATCTGGACGGCGCCATCACGCCCGAGGCTGCGGCGGCCCTGCCCGGCGTGGCGGGGGTCGAGACCCTGTCCGACACGGACGGGGTGCGACGGCTGAAGATCGCCCTGGCGCCCGGCGCCGGCGGCCAGGAGACGCTGAAGGCGGCCTTCCTGAACGGGCTGGACGTGCGCGGCTTCGCCCTGAAGGAGCCGACGCTGCACGACGCCTTCATCGGCCTGACCGGGGACAATCCCGATCAAGCCGTCACCCTTTCGGAGGCGGTCCAATGAAGCGCACCCTGCTGATCGCCCGGCGCGAATATGTCGCCTACGCCAAGACCGTGGGCTTCTGGCTGTCGCTGCTGGCCTTGCCGTTGTTCGCCGTGCTGGGCGGCGGCATTCCCCTGCTGATCCAGTCGGCCGAACCGATCAAGGCCGTGGCCGTCGTCGAGGACGGTCCGACCGCCACGGGCCTGGCCGCCGCCGTGCGCGCCTCGCTCCAGTCCGATCTGGACCGTCAGAACGAGCGTCTGCGCGAAGCCGCCGAAAAGGGACAGGCCGGCGCCGGCCGCGCCGTCGCCTCCATCAGCGGTCCCAAGATCCGCCTGGTCGCCCCGCCGCCCGCCATCGCCGAGGCGACCGGCCCGGCCCGCGACGCCGCCATCAAGACGGCCCTGGACAAGGAGACGCCCAAGGACCGCCGCCTGGACGCGGTCGTCTTCCTGAGCCGCGTCGACGGCAAGCCCGCCGCCCAGGTCTGGACCGGCCGCGCCAACGACAACGACGTCTCCGGCTTCATTCGCGGCGCCCTGCGCGACGCCCGCCGCACCGAACTGCTGACCGCCGCCGGGGTCGCCCCGGCCGTGGCCCAGGAGGTGCAGAGCTTCCGCCCCGAGGTGAAGGCCTTCTCGCCCAACGCCGCCAGCGGAGGCGAGGTCTCGATGCGCGACCGCATCCCCTCCTTCATCGGCCTGGCCGCCGGCTTCCTGCTATGGTCCCTGGTCATCACCGGGGCCTCCATCCTGCTGAACAGCGTGATGGAGGAGAAGTCGAACAAGATCCTGGAGGTCCTGCTGTCGTCGGCCTCGGCGACCGAAATCCTGACCGGCAAGGTGCTGGGCGTGGCGATGCTGACCCTGAGCGTGCTGGTGGTCTGGGGCGGGATCGGAACGTTCGGCCTGCTGTCCGCCTCGCCCCAGACGGCGGCGACGGTCGGACAGGTGCTGATGCACGACGGCCTGGTCTTCTATTTCATCGCCTATATGGTCGGCGGCTATCTGATGTACGCGGTGCTGTTCGCGGCCATCGGCGCCTTCTGCGAGACGCCGCGCGACGCCCAGACCCTGATGGGACCGATCATGATGATCCTGGTCGTGCCCATGCTGGTCATGCAGATGGCCCTGACCAGTCCCGACGCGCCGGTGGTCAAGGTCCTGTCGTGGATTCCCTTCTTCACCCCCTTCCTGATGAGCGCCCGCGCGCCCAGCGATCCGCCTCTGGTCGAGATCGTCCTGACCCTGATCGGCATGTTCGCCACCGCCGCCCTGATGGTCTGGATCGCCGGCCGCGCCTTCCGGGCCGGCGCCCTGTCGGACGTCAAACTGAGCTGGAAGACCTTCGGCCGGGCGATCACCGGCCGGGGATGAGGGCGAGACGCGGTCTCCTCCCCGCTTCGCAGGGAGGAGACAAAGAAAAAGGCCGCCTCCTTGCGGAGGCGGCCTCGAATCTTTTGGCCTGAGCCTTAGCGGCTGCCGCCAGCGGCGCCGGGGCCGGGAACCCGCGGCTTCGGCGGGGGCAGCAGACCTTCGCGCTGAGCGCGCTTGCGGGCCAGCTTACGGGCGCGGCGGACAGCTTCGGCCTTTTGACGGGCGCGCTTTTCCGACGGCTTTTCGTAATGCACGTGGCGCTTCATTTCACGGAAGCTGCCTTCGCGTTGCATCTTCTTCTTGAGGGCTTTCAGCGCTTGATCGACGTTATTATCGCGAACGAAAATCTGTACCAGGTTGAACTCTCCTTTGGCCGCCCGCCGCGTCCTGTGAGGGAGACGGGCGAACAAAATAAAATTGTCTTCCGAAAGTCGGGCTCCCGGATGAAGGCGCGCTGATACACGAGCCGCCCCATTCTGTCCAGTTCGTCGCAACCATTCTTCGAGGCTCGAAAGCCCGATGAGACGGGCGTATGATCCGCCCATGACACAGAACGACGATTGGGCCGACCGGACCGAACAGACCGTGCTGGATGCGGCCGTCGCGCGCGCCCCCGCCCTGGGCTGGAACGCCCGTCTGGTGCGGGAAGCCTGCGAGGCCTGCGGCCTGTCGCGCGGCGACGAGGAACTGCTTCTGCCCAATGGCGCGCGCGATCTGGCCGCCCTGCTCTCGCGCCGCCATGACGCCCGTGCGCTTGAGGCCCTGGCCGTAGTCGACGCCAAGTCCTTGAAGATACGTGAGAGAATCGCCCGCGCCGTGTCCGAGCGGATGGAGGCCGGCGCCGCCGACCTGGAGGCGACCCGTCGCTGCGCCGCCTTCCTGGCCTTGCCGACCAACGCCGACCTGGGGCTGAAACTGGCCTGGGAGAGCGCCGACCACCTGTGGCGCTGGGCTGGCGACGAGACCACGGACTGGAACCACTATTCCAAGCGCACCATCCTGTCGGGCATCCTGATCCCCGCCCTGACGATGCGCTGGTTCGACGGTCGCGCGCCGGCCGAGGCCTTCGTCGCCCGCCGAATCGAAAACGTCATGGCCTTCGAGAAATGGAAGGCCGGCAAGGATTTCGAGGCGCCGTTCCGCAGGGTGAGCGACGCCCTGAGTCGGATGCGCTACGGGGCGAAGGACCAGCCCGCGTCCTGATTCGCGCGTCGGCCGCGCCAAAGCCGCCAGCCCCCGCCCCACAGCAAAACGGCCCCCGGATCGCTCCGGGGGCCGTTCTGTTACGCGACGACATCCGTCTGGCCTCAAGTAGCGCGTGAGCGCGTTAGGCCAAAAGAATGATTACTCGATGATCTTGGCGACGACGCCGGCGCCGACGGTGCGGCCGCCTTCACGGATGGCGAAGCGCAGGCCCTGGTCCATGGCGATCGGGGTGATCAGTTCGACGTTCAGCTCGGCGTTGTCGC
>NZ_JMQR01000157.1:0-5925 GCF_000698025.1 Brevundimonas sp. EAKA
GGATTTTCGAGGGGTCTGGACTTCGGCCAGCAAAAAGCCGCTGAGCGTAGTGCTCAGCGGCTGTTTTGTTTGGGTGCGGGAGTAGGATTTGAACCTACGACCTTCAGGTTATGAGCCTGACGAGCTACCGGGCTGCTCCATCCCGCGGCAAGCGGTAGTCGTGAAGGAAGAACGGTTCGAGAAGCCTGGGCTGAAGTAGCGCGAAGCGCGATAGCCCATGTATTTAGCAATCACTCTGTCCGCCCGGTAGACCCGGCGGCGACCTACTCTCCCGCGCCTTGAGACGAAGTACCATTGGCTCTGGAGGGCTTAACGACCGAGTTCGGAATGGGATCGGGTGGGGAACCTCCGACATAGCCACCGGGTCAACGGGGCGGACAGAGAGATTGCGAAGAAGACATTGTCGTGACGATCATCGGGTCAAGGATGATCATCGAATGAGTTTTGCTGAGAAACGATCAAACCGATCGGATTATTAGTACCAGTAAGCTTCATGGGTCGCCCCACTTCCACACCTGGCCTATCAACGTGGTAGTCTTCCACGATCCTCAGCGAAGCCTTGTTTTGAGGTTAGTTTCCCGCTTAGATGCTTTCAGCGGTTATCTATTCCATACTTAGCTACCCTGCTGCACAGCTGGCGCCATGACAGGTACACCAGAGGTATGTCCATCCCGGTCCTCTCGTACTAGGGACAGATCCTCTCAAGCTTCGAACACCCACGGCAGATAGGGACCAAACTGTCTCACGACGTTCTGAACCCAGCTCACGTACCACTTTAAATGGCGAACAGCCATACCCTTGGGACCTGCTCCAGCCCCAGGATGTGATGAGCCGACATCGAGGTGCCAAACTTTGCCGTCGATATGGACTCTTGGGCAAAATCAGCCTGTTATCCCTAGAGTACCTTTTATCCGTTGAGCGATGGCCCTTCCACTCGGGACCACCGGATCACTATGGCCGACTTTCGTCTCTGCTCGACTTGTCAGTCTCGCAGTCAGGCGAGCTTATGCCATTGCACTCGACGAGCGATTTCCGACCGCTCTGAGCTCACCATCGCGCGCCTCCGTTACACTTTAGGAGGCGACCGCCCCAGTCAAACTACCCACCACGCCATGTCCCGGGACCGGATAACGGCCCTCGGTTAGACGTCAACGACAGTAAGGGTGGTATTTCAAGGACGACTCCACCAGAGCTGGCGCCCCGGTTTCATAGTCTCCCACCTATCCTACACATACGGTCGCTAACGCCAAGGCGAAGCTATAGTAAAGGTTCATAGGGTCTTTCCGTCTGACCGCGGGAACCCCGCATCTTCACGGGGAATTCAATTTCACTGAGCCTATGCTGGAGACAGTGGGGAAGTCGTTACGCCATTCGTGCAGGTCGGAACTTACCCGACAAGGAATTTCGCTACCTTAGGACCGTTATAGTTACGGCCGCCGTTTACCTGGGCTTCAGTTCGTCGCTTTCACAACTCCCTTTAACCTTCAGGCACCGGGCAGGCGTCAGACCCTATACGTCGCATTGCTGCTTCGCAGAGCCCTGTGTTTTTGCTAAACAGTCGCTACCCCCTGGCTTGTGCCACTCAGTCCTGGTTGCCCAGGGTGAGTCACGCTTATTCCGAAGTTACGCGTGCAATTTGCCGAGTTCCTTCAGCATAGTTCTCTCAAACGCCTTGGTATGCTCTACCTGACCACCTGTGTCGGTTTCGGGTACGGTCTCTGCTGGAGTTATTTCCTGGGACAACGCCCCCGCACACACAATCCAATAAGTGGGTACGAGTTAAGCCATCCGTCACTTCCAGCTGGTGCAGGAATATTTACCTGCTTCCCATCGACTACGCTTTTCAGCCTCGCCTTAGGGGCCGACTAACCCTGCGCAGATTAGCTTTACGCAGGAACCCTTGGTCTTTCGGCGAGAGTGTCTCTCACACTCTTATCGTTACTCATGTCAGCATTCTCACTTCCGATACCTCCAGCCAGGCTCACGCCTGACCTTCACCGGCCTACGGAACGCTCCGCTACCGCTTGCAGTAAACTGCAAACCCATATCTTCGGCGCACGGCTTGAGCCCCGTTACATTTTCCGCGCAGGATCGCTTGATCAGTGAGCTGTTACGCTTTCTTTAAAGGATGGCTGCTTCTAAGCCAACCTCCTGATTGTCAAAGCAATCCCACATCGTTTCCCACTTAGCCGTGACTTGGGGGCCTTAGATGATGGTTAGGGTTGTTTCCCTTTTCACGACGGACGTTAGCACCCGCCGTGTGTCTGCCCGATAGTTCTCTTGGGTATTCGGAGTTTGGTTAGTATTGGTACCGCTCGCGCAGCCCGCAACCATCCAGTGCTCTACCCCCCAAGGAATTCGTCGGACGCTCTACCTAAATAGATTTCGCGGAGAACCAGCTATGTCCAGGTTTGATTGGCCTTTCACCCCTATCCACAAGTCATCCCAGAATTTTTCAACATTCACGGGTTCGGTCCTCCAGTTGGTGTTACCCAACCTTCAACCTGCTCATGGATAGATCACCTGGTTTCGGGTCGTCATACGTCGAACTTAGCGCCCTATTCAGACTCGCTTTCGCTGCGCCTACACCTAACGGCTTAAGCTTGCTCGACACATGAAGTCGCTGACCCATTATACAAAAGGTACGCCGTCACCCCGCTTGGGGGCTCCGACTGCTTGTAGGCTTCCGATTTCAGGATCTGTTTCACTCCCCTTGTCGGGGTGCTTTTCACCTTTCCCTCACGGTACTTGTTCACTATCGGTCGTAGAGGAGTACTTAGGCTTGGAGGGTGGTCCCCCCATGTTCAGACAGGATTTCACGTGTCCCGCCCTACTCGAGTCTCTTGCTGTTTGATGACTACGGGGCTTTCACCCACTATGGCCGACCTTTCCAGATCGTTCGTCTTTATTTCACAAGAGCACTGGCCTGGTCCCGGTTCGCTCGCCACTACTACGGGAGTCTCGGTTGATGTCCTTTCCTCCGGGTACTGAGATGTTTCAGTTCCCCGGGTTCGCTTAATGAAGCCTATGTATTCAGCTCATTATACCTTTCAACAATCCGCCAATCGCCGCTCCGGCCGAAACCGAAGCAGAGTTGGAAGACTGTAAAGGTGGGTTTCCCCATTCGGAAATAACCGGATCAAAGGGTGCTAGCGCCTCCCCGGTTCTTATCGCAGCTTGCCACGTCCTTCATCGCCTCTCTACGCCAAGGCATCCGTCAGAAGCCCTTCAACGTTTGATCGTTTCTCAGCAAAACTCATGCTCGGTTTATTCCGCCCGACTGGAAAGTCGCCGGGGGACCGAGCCTGATTTTTGTCAGACAATGTCTTCTTCTCGAACAAGACCTACAAGCTCAGGGGAGCCGGTCACGTTCTTCCTTTACGATTTCAATGCACGCCGGCCTTACGGCCAACGGCAAACTTGAATGCGATCACAAGATCCTGGTGGAGCCAGACGGAGTCGAACCGACGACATCCTGCTTGCAAAGCAGGCGCTCTACCAACTGAGCTATGGCCCCATTCCAACAGGAATGGTGCAAAGCCCAGGAGAGCTGCCATACGATACTGCCTGTGGGCTGGAGGCCAACCCCAGCAACCAGCATCAGCTGGTAGGCCCGGGCAGACTCGAACTGCCGACCTTACGCTTATCAGGCGTACGCTCTAACCACCTGAGCTACGGGCCTATGGCAGCGACAGCCAGGTCAAGAGACCCAGGCTCGCGATCGCGTCACCAATACATCAACCCGTATGGTCGATGCGTCGATGACGAAAGTGGAAAGAGAAACGGAGACGGCGGCATTCCGCATAGTGCTCGGCGCTGTGAAGCGCTCCGCTAAATCGGAGCCTCAATAGACAGTCTCGTGAGAGACGGCCTGGAGAAGCATCCTTAGAAAGGAGGTGATCCAGCCGCAGGTTCCCCTACGGCTACCTTGTTACGACTTCACCCCAGTCGCTGACCCTACCGTGGTCGCCTGCCCCCTTGCGGTCAGCGCAGCGCCTTCGGGTAGAACCAACTCCCATGGTGTGACGGGCGGTGTGTACAAGGCCCGGGAACGTATTCACCGCGGCATGCTGATCCGCGATTACTAGCGATTCCAACTTCATGCCCTCGAGTTGCAGAGGACAATCCGAACTGAGACGACTTTTAAGGATTAACCCTCTGTAGTCGCCATTGTAGCACGTGTGTAGCCCACCCTGTAAGGGCCATGAGGACTTGACGTCATCCCCACCTTCCTCCGGCTTAGCACCGGCAGTCCCATTAGAGTTCCCAACTAAATGATGGCAACTAATGGCGAGGGTTGCGCTCGTTGCGGGACTTAACCCAACATCTCACGACACGAGCTGACGACAGCCATGCAGCACCTGTGTCCTAGTCCCCGAAGGGAAAGCCAGATCTCTCTGGCGGTCCAGGCATGTCAAAAGGTGGTAAGGTTCTGCGCGTTGCTTCGAATTAAACCACATGCTCCACCGCTTGTGCGGGCCCCCGTCAATTCCTTTGAGTTTTAATCTTGCGACCGTACTCCCCAGGCGGATTGCTTAATGCGTTAGCTGCGTCACCGAAATGCATGCATCCCGACAACTAGCAATCATCGTTTACGGCGTGGACTACCAGGGTATCTAATCCTGTTTGCTCCCCACGCTTTCGAGCCTCAGCGTCAGTAATGAGCCAGTATGTCGCCTTCGCCACTGGTGTTCTTCCGAATATCTACGAATTTCACCTCTACACTCGGAGTTCCACATACCTCTCTCACACTCAAGACACCCAGTATCAAAGGCAATTCCGAGGTTGAGCCCCGGGATTTCACCCCTGACTTAAATGTCCGCCTACGCTCCCTTTACGCCCAGTAATTCCGAGCAACGCTAGCCCCCTTCGTATTACCGCGGCTGCTGGCACGAAGTTAGCCGGGGCTTCTTCTGTAGGTACCGTCATTATCGTCCCTACTGAAAGAATTTTACAATCCTAAGACCTTCATCATTCACGCGGCATGGCTGCGTCAGGCTTTCGCCCATTGCGCAAGATTCCCCACTGCTGCCTCCCGTAGGAGTTTGGGCCGTGTCTCAGTCCCAATGTGGCTGATCATCCTCTCAGACCAGCTACTGATCGTCGCCTTGGTGAGCCTTTACCTCACCAACTAGCTAATCAGACGCGGGCCGCTCTAAAGGCGATAAATCTTTCCCCCGAAGGGCACATTCGGTATTAGCACAAGTTTCCCTGAGTTATTCCGAACCTAAAGGCACGTTCCCACGTGTTACTCACCCGTCCGCCACTAACTCCGAAGAGTTCGTTCGACTTGCATGTGTTAGGCCTGCCGCCAGCGTTCGCTCTGAGCCAGGATCAAACTCTCAGGTTGAGTTGACTTCTGACCTAAGCTTGAAGACCACCGAAGTGATCTTGGCATTAGTTCTACGTATTTTATTGACGAGTTCCCACGTCATCGATCCGAAGACCGACGCATGGCATCTTTTCAAAAAGACCGCAGATAGTCAGTGTCGTATAATGACCCGAAGGTCATCGCTAGAACACCGCCGCCTGCGTTTCTCTTTCCATATCAACAATGTCAAAGACCCAGAACCGCCTCAGCGGCCCGACTTGTTTAGCGCCTCGTCGTCGGCGGAGGCGGCGATTTAGAGAACCGCGAACCTCGTGTCAACCGCTCTTTTCAGAGATTTTGCAGAACCAAGACCGAAGCCTCAAAACCACAAAAAACCACCGGAGGAAAACGCAGAGGCTTTCCTCTTAACCGTTCGGCGATTCGATTGGAGCGCGGAACCTATTGAAACCAACCCAGGAAAGCAAGAAGTTTCTCAACTCTTTCTTCCCCTCAAAACCCCCGAAACCAAAGCTCCGAAGCCCTCAGGGCCGGCCCGTTTCCGAGCGAGGCGGCTCTATACGGGCCGCTCTTTTCCGCCGCAACCGGATTCTGAC
>NZ_JMQR01000158.1:0-5836 GCF_000698025.1 Brevundimonas sp. EAKA
ATCACGGGCTCATATAGGCCGAAGACGGCGTCAGGGCCACGGGGGCGACGATCAGTTTGTCGCCGCGACGGGGGGAGGGGCGGGTTGAGCGGCTTGTTGGGCCGCCCGCACGGCCCGAGCCTGCGCCACGCGGCGGGCCTGGGCCCCCGCCACCTGGCGGGCGGCCTGTTCTGCGCGGCTGTTCAACTGGGCCAGGGGCGTCAGGACAGCCGGCAGGATGCCGCCGTGTTCGCCGTTCAGATAGACGTCAAAGGCCGCCGGATCCGATACATCGATGGTGGCGCTGACGCCCATCGGCGCGCGCCAGGCCTCGCCGGCGGCCATCTGGCGGGCGAACAGGGCCTGACCGTCCCCCAGCCGAACGACCAGGGCGCCGGCCTTCTTGGCCTGGATCACCACCTGGGAGGCGGTGGCGGGGGCGCCATAGACGGCGCCGCGTGGGTTGAAGGCCTTTTGCACGGGGGCGTTGTTGGCCGCCGCCGTCGCCGCCAGCACCGCAGGATCATTGGGATCGATCCCGGTCAGCTGGGCCTCCAGGCCGGGCGTGATGTAGAGGGCCGGCGTGGTCTGGTCCAGCGGTGCGGCGCGGGGCGCGCTGAGGTCGATCAGACCGTTCTGACCGGGCACGTCTCCCAGGGTCCAGCTCTCGGGCACGGCGGCGATGTCGGAGGCGCGGGGCGCCTTCATCAGATTGATGCGCTGGAAGACATTCCATCCGACGATGGCGAGGGCGGCCACGGCGACGACCGCGATGATGCGCGGCGAATAGCGTTTCACATCCTCAAAGGCGATGCCGATGGGCGCTTTCAACGGAGCCGAGGTGTCGGGGCTGTCGCGCTTGAACCGTTCGACGGCCAATTGCTCGTCGAGGCCCAGGGCGGCCGCATAGCCACGCACATAGCCGATGGCGAAAACCCGAGAGGGCAGGGAGGACCAGTCGTTCTGCTCCAGAGCGGTCAGGAACCGCGAATGGACCTTGGTTTCGGCGGACAGATCCGCCAGGGACTTGCCGGACGACTCGCGCGCCCGGCGCAGGCCGTCGCCCAGAGTCACGGACTCTGCGATGGAGGGCGCAATGTCCTTCCAATCAGGATGAGCCTTGAACTCGTCGGGGGCTTGCCCCGCATCCAGCGCCATGACGCCTGACCCCACACTCGGAACGGCTTGAAGCCGCTCCGTACTCGAAACGGACCCGTCCGGTAGCATGTCTTCGTGACTGGACTCGCCTCCCCCCGGAGGCAGTCCTGATGCGTCCTGTGGATAAACCATAATGCCCGCCCCATCAACGGCGATTCCCAAAACGGAACGCGCGCGAAGACTCTCAGACGGCGATGTTCAACTTCCGCGCCAGGGATTCGATCTCGTTGCGCACCGAGCCGGTCGAGAGATTCAGCAGATTGTTCAGGCCCCGGCGCGCCGCCGTCAGGTCCGCGGACAGGATCATCCGCTTGACGGGGCCGACGCCGCCGGCCGGGGCTGACAGGCGGGTGAAGCCCAGGGTAATCAGGGCGAAGGCCTCCAGCGGCCGGCCCGCCAGTTCGCCGCAGATCGAGACCGGGGTGCCGGTGTCGGCGCAGGCCTTCTGGATCGTCTGCAGGGCGCGCAGGGTGGGCGGCGACAGGGGATCGTAGCGGTCCGAGACCAGGGGATTGGTCCGGTCGGCGGCGTACATGTACTGGAACAGGTCGTTGGTCCCGATCGAGACGAAGTCGGTCAGGGGCAGAAGCGCGTCGAGGTGCCACAGCAGCGACGGGCATTCGACCATGGCCCCGACGCGCAACAGGGCGGGCAGGGCGCGGCCGCGCCGTTTGGCCCAGGCGCATTCGACGTCGACCAGTTCGCGCGCGGCGCGGAACTCGTCCACCGTGGCGATCATCGGGAACATGACGCGCAGCTCTCGACCCGCCGCCGCCGTCAGCAGGGCCCGAAGTTGCATCCGTAACAAAGACGGCCGGTCCAGGCCCAGGCGGATGGCGCGGCGGCCCAGGGCGGGGTTCTCCTCCCGCTCGGCCTCCAGATAGGGCAGGACCTTGTCGCCGCCGATGTCCAGGGTGCGGAAGGTGACGGGCCGGTCGCCGGCGGCGTCCAGCACCAGCTTGTACAGGGCCGTCTGGGCGTTCAGCCGGGGCAGCTCGTCCGAGACCATGAACTGGAATTCGGTGCGGAACAGGCCGATGCCCTCCGCCCCCGTCTCGTTCAGATTCTCCAGGTCCACCGCCAGGCCGGCGTTGGTCAGCAGGGTGATGCGCTGGCCGTCCAGGGTCACGGCGGGGGTGTCGCGCAACTGGGCGAACTGAGCCTGGCGCTGGTCGCGCACGGCCATACGCGACTGGACCGCCTCGATCATGTCGGGGCGGGGCCGCAGATAGGCCTCGCCGGTCTCGCCATCGGCGATGACGACGTCGCCTTCCGACAGCCGGTCGCGCAGGCCCATCAGGCGGCCGACGCACGGGATCTGCAGCGCGCGGGCCACGATGGCGGCGTGGCTGGCGGCCGAGCCTTCTTCCAGCAACAGGCCCTTCAGCTTGTCGCGGGGATATTCCAGCAGGTCCGCCGGACCCAGGTTGCGCGCCACCAGAATGGCGTCGTCCGGCAGTTCGCGCTCGCCTGGCTTGTCGCCCGCCAGCACCCGCAGCAGCCGGTTGGCCAGGTCCTCGAAATCGTGCAGCCGTTCGCGGATATAGGGGTCGCGCGCCTGGGCGAAGCGGGCGCGGTGCTCGTTCCGGACCCGGTCCACCGCCGCCTCGGCGGTCAGGCCGTTGCGGACCGCCTCTTCCAGCGACCGGTTCCAGCCCCGGTCGTCGGCGAACATCCGATAGGTCTCCAGCACCTCGAACGAGGGTCCGGCCAGGCCCTGGCCCTTGTCCAGCATGGCGTCCAGGCCGGTTTTCAGCGAGGCCAGGGCCAGCTTCAGCCGGGCCTCCTCCATCGCCGGGTCTTCGGACAGCAGTTTCTCGGGCGGCAGGGGCGCTTCGTGCAGGACGACCCGGCCGACCGCCAGACCGTCGCCGAACTTCTGGCCCTTCAGCCGTTCGGGCCGGTGGGGCGCCAGTTCGACGTCGCGCAGCTCGTCCTGTTCCAGCAGTTCGCCGGAGGACACCGTCTCGGACAGGACCATGGCGATGGTCTGGATGTCCTCGACCTCCTCCTCGTCATAGCGCCGCTCGGTGCGGTTCTGGACGACCAGGACGCCGATGGCCCGGCCGCCGCGCAGCAGGGGGGCGCCGAGGAAGGCGTGATAGGGGTCTTCGCCCGTCTCCGGCCGATACGAGAAGGACGGATGCGACGGCGCGTCCGACAGGCTGATCGGCTGGGCCATCCGGGCCACCTCGCCCACCAGGCCTTCGCCGGGGCGCAGGCGGGTGTTGTGGACGGCGTCGGGGTTCAGGCCCTCGGTGGCGAACAGCTCCAGCTCGCCCGAGGCGCGGCGCAGATAGATGGAGCAGACCTCGGCGACCATGGACCGGGCGATGATCCGCACCACCATGTTCAGACGGTCCTGCGCCGGGGTCGCGCCCGCGCCGGCCCCGCCCAGAGCCTCGCGGATCTGGCGCAGGAGGATCCGAGGTCCTCTGGTCATCGCGCCGCCTGCCGGCATCATGGCTCCCGCGCTCCGGCGCCGAGGCGCCTGTTCAAATCATTCTATATCGCGTCCAGCCCGTAAGCCGAATGCAATGCGCGCACGGCCAGTTCGGCGTACGCCGCGTCGATCAGGACGCTGATCTTGATTTCCGAGGTCGAGATGGCCTGGAACTTGACGCCCTTGTCGGCCAGGGCCTTGAACATGGTCTGGGCCACACCGGCGTGGCTGCGCATGCCGACCCCGACGACGGACACCTTGGCGACATCCTCGTCGACGCGGATTTCCTCGATGCCGATCTCGGCCTGGGCGGCCTTCATCAGGTCGGCGGCGCGGACGGCGTCGCGACGGCCGGTCGTGAAGGTCAGGTTGACCGCCCCGGCGGTGCGCGACTGGCTCTGGACGATCATGTCCACATTGACGTTGGCCTCGGCCAGACGGGTGAAGACGTCGGCGGGGGCGTCCACGCGGTCGGACAGGCCCAGCAGGGTGATGCGGGCCTCGTCACGGCTCATGGTCACACCGGACACGATGCGCTTTTCCAAGATCTCCTCCTCGTCGCAGATCAGGGTTCCGCCCTTGTCGGGCATTTGGCCGGACGCGTCCGGTTCGATGAAGCTGGACAGGACGCGCACCGGCACCTGTTTGGCCATGGCGAGCTCGACCGAGCGGGTCTGCAGCACCTTGGCGCCCAGCGAGGCCATTTCCAGCATCTCCTCGTAGGAGACCTTGGCCAGGCGGCGCGCACGGTTCTCGATGCGGGGGTCGGTCGTATAGACCCCGTCCACGTCCGTATAGATGTCGCAGGGGCAGGACAGGGCGGCGGCCACGGCCACGGCCGAGGTGTCGGACCCGCCGCGGCCCAGGGTGGTGATCTTCCCGTCGGGGGTGACGCCCTGGAAGCCGGGGACGATGGCGATCTCGCCCGCGTCGAGGGCGGCGCCCAGTTTCTCGCCGGGGATGTCGATGATGCGGGCGCGGGCGTGGGCGTCGTCGGTGATGATCGGCACCTGCCAGCCCATCCACGACCGGGCGTTCAGCCCCATGTTGCGTAGGGTCAGGGCCAGAAGCCCGGCCGTCACCTGTTCGCCCGAGGCGACCACCACGTCATATTCGTCGTCGCTGAGCGGCAGGCCCGCCGCGGCCGGGCCGGCGCCGTCGGTCCAGGCGACCAGTTCGTTGGTCTTGCCGGCCATGGCGGAGACGACGACGGCGACCTTCTTGCCGGACGCGGCCTCGGCGGCGACGATTCGCGCCGCGCGCCGAATCCGTTCGAGGTCGCCCATCGAGGTGCCGCCGAACTTCATCACCAGTCGCGTGGTGTCGGATCGTGAAGAATCGGGCCGCGTCATCGTGGCGTTTCGCCCCCTGCTTGCGTGAAAGGGCGCGAAGGTTCATCCCTCGCGTCATGACCGCTTCTAGCGACGCCGCACCGTCTCGCCTACCCCGCGAAGGGCATGGTTTTCCGCAAAATTCGTCCGGGGGCGCATTTGGCGCATCGATCGACCCGGCCGACGTCGCCCGCTTCTCGGCCCAGGCGGCCGAATGGTGGGATGCGCACGGGCCGTTCGCACCGTTGCACCGGTTCAATCCGGCACGGCTGGCGCTGATCCGCGAACAGCTGTGCACCCGGCTGGGCCGCGATCCCAAGGCGCGTCGCCCCTTCGAGGGGCTGACGCTTCTGGACGTCGGCTGCGGCGGCGGGCTGATCGCCGAGCCGATGCGGCGGATGGGTTTTTCCGTCACCGCCATCGACGCCTCGTCCGAGAATATCGGCACGGCGCGGGCCCACGCGGACATGGTCGGGTTGGACATCGCCTATCGCGCCGCCACGGTCGAACAGATCGAGGCGGAAGGGGCGGGGCCGTTCGACGTGGTCCTGACCATGGAGGTGATCGAGCATGTCGCCGACCCGGAAGCCTTCGTGCGCGCCTGTTCGCGCCTGGTGCGGCCGGGCGGGGTGATGATGGTCGCCACCCTGAACCGCACGCTGAAGTCGCTGGCCCTGGGCAAGGTGGCGGCGGAATATATTCTGCGCTGGGTGCCGGCGGGCACGCACGACTGGCGACAGTTCCTGAAGCCCGACGAGATCCGGACGATGCTGGCGCAGGAGGCTGTGACGGTCGAGGGGCCGTACGGCCTGAACTACGACCCGCTGACCGACCGCTGGAGCCAGAGCGACGATGCGGGCATCAACTATATGATGGTGGCGACGCGGACGGCCTAGCGTTTCTCCCTCCCCCTGCGGGGGAGGGG
>NZ_JMQR01000159.1:0-5819 GCF_000698025.1 Brevundimonas sp. EAKA
GGTCCACCGCCCGCCGTCCGAGAAACTGTCCGGCGTGACGTTCACGATCCCCATGACCTGCGACAAGACGGACATCGGCGAGGTTTGACTTTCACGCTTCATGAGATCAGCCTCTAGACGTGATCACCCCGCTCGTCAGCCAGGCTCGACGCCTTTCTTACGCAGGACGCCTCGTCGCAGGCGACTGACCCGGAACGGCCGCGCGCCTTTCGCCCCGTTCCGGGCGACGATCTGAAACCCGATTATCCTCAGCCTTCATGTGACGCGCGAACGCGCGCCTGCAGGCGTCTGCGATCAAAGAGCCGAACCATGACCCAATCCACCGCCCGAACCGCGTCTCCCTCGCGCCCCGACATCTTTCTCAGCGCCAGGGATCACCAGACCCTGTCGCGCCTGGTGGGCGACATGCCTGCTGAAGGCGTCGCCGGCCTGTTGCAGGAGGAGCTGGAACGCGCCGTCATCTGCGAGCCCGGCGATCGGCCCAAGGGGGCGGCGCCGCTTCACCGCTGGCTGCACTATATCGATGGCCGCTCGCCCCAGCCGCGCCGCATCCAGATCGTCCTGCCGAACGAGGCGGACATCGACGCAGGCAAGGTGTCCGTCCTGTCCTATGTCGGCGCCGGTCTGATCGGCCTTGTGGAGGGCCACACCATCGCCTGGACCGATCCATCGGGCGCGGACCGCCGCCTGACCCCGGTCATGATCGAGGATCCGGAAACCCCCGGCGGCGACTAACGCCCGATCAGCCCGCCCAGCGCCTCCAGATAGCCGGCGAAGGCCTTGCGGCCCTCGGGGGTGATCGACACCCGCGTCAGGGGCTTGTTGTTGACGAAGCTCTTGGCCACGGCGACGTAGCCGGCTTCCTCCAGCTTCTTGATGTGGACCGACAGATTGCCCTGGGTCGCCTCCAGCACCGTCTTCAGCTCGGTGAAGTCAGCGGCCTCGGCGTCGGCCAGATAGACCATGATCCCCAGCCGCATGCGGCCGTGGATGACCTCGTCGATCCGCCCCAGGTCGTTCAGCCCCATGGGTCAGCCGGCGTCCGCATCGACGGTGCGCTTCTTCAGCGCCTCGCGGGTGATGATCCAGCCCGGTCCCGCGAACAGCAGGAACAGCGCCGCCGTGGCGACATACAGATAGACCAGCGGCTGGCGCACCAGCAGCCCCAAGGCCACTGCCGTCGCCCATCCTCCCAGCGACGCCGCCAGCATCCAGCCCTTCTTCTTCAGGGTCCAGGCCACATACCAAGCCGCTGACTGAAGGGCGAAGATCATGGCCGGGTAATAGAGCCAGACGGCGAAATCCCCGTCCCGCGCCGCGCCGAAGCCGAAGACGATAATGATGGCCAGATTGGCCATGCCCGCCCCGCTGAAGGCCGCGTTCAGGGTCCGGGTCACGATGGGGCTGGCCTTGGGTCGCTTGCGGTCCTCGCGGATGGCCCAGACCATCACCACCAGGAAGGCGATGGTGATCCCGGCGACGAAGCCCAGGCTGACCGGGCCCGGCCAGCGGACCACGCCTAGCGACTGGCCGATGTGAACCAGGCACTGCAGGCCGTACAACAGGCCGCCGGCCAGATACATGACGCCCATGGTCAGGGTCGCGCGCGGATCGCCCCCGCCCTGGACGATGGACCTCAGGAAGGCCAGATCGGCCTCGGGCGTGCTGCGGGACGTGTCGATCATCGATGATTCCTCTGCGGCGGGCGCGTTCCTCGGATGGACGCGGCGGCCGGGGTTGGCAAGCTATTCGGCGGGTGACAGAGCGGGCTCGGGGCTGCGCCGCCAGGAAACCCGGCGGCCGTTCAGCCAGCGGCCCATGAAGCTATGGCGGATCAGAAGTTCATAGCTGGCCAGCGAGACGGTCAGCACCCCGCCGACGACCAGCGCCAGCTTAACCGGCCACGCCATGGCCCAATCCTGAACCAGCACCTGGGCCGCCATCACCAGCGGCAAATGGACGATATAGATCCAGTATGAGGCGTCGGCGAGATAACGCCGCGTCCGGCTGTGCCCCCCGAAGAACCGCAGCGCCAGAGCCATGGCCGCAAAGGCCGAGGCGTAGGTCGCCACCCCGAACGTCGCCGCCGCCATCGCCTTGGTCGCCGGATCGGCCACGGGGACCAGACGTGGGTCCGGCCCGCCCGCCAGCATCAGGGCCGTCGCGCCGGCTCCCATCGCCAGTCCCAGATAGGCCGGCCACCAGGCCTGTATGCGGGCCAACAGGTCGCGCCGGCGGTCCAGCAGGGCGCCGAAACCGAAGGCCAGGCCGAACCCGACCAGGGCCGGGGTATTGGGGATCAGTCCCGCGTCCGGCGTCGGCACGCCGAAGAAGGCGATCCAATTCGGCTGGAACCACAGGGCCAGCGCGAGCGGCGCACCCAGAACGAACGGGCCCCACGGCCCGATCAGTCCGGCGGTCATGCGATCGATCACCCGCCCCCAGGCGCCGGTCCGGTCCAGAAGGACAAACGGCGCCCTTAGAACCAGAAGGGCGACATAGAAGATCAGCAGCACCCACAGGAACCACAGATGGGTCAATGGGATGTTGGTCCAGTCATATTCAGGCGTCGGCGGCGCATCGGCGGCCGTCATGCCCTGCAGGCCCGCGTTCCAGATCAGCACCACGACGATGGCTGTCAGCACCGGCCCCCAGAAGACGGCCAGCGGCGCAGCGATCCGGACCAGGCGGTTCTTCACGAACCCCCACACGCCCGCGCGCGCCAGCATCATGTGGGCGAACAGACCGGCGATCAGGAAGAAGGTCGTCATCCGGAACAGGTGGATGACGAAGAACAGCCCGCTGGCCCACACCGACCGCTGGTCGTCGCCGACGATCCAGATCTGCGTCGGAAAGAAGGACATCGAGCCGTGGAGCACCACGCCCAAGAGCAAGGCCCCGCCTCTCAGCGCGTCAAGCCCGTGAAGACGCTCGGATGAACCCGTCTCTGACATCGACATGACGCTCTCCCGTTCTGGATAACGCTGTATGTCATAGACTAGTCTGTATTGCAAACTAGTTCACAGGAATCCTAACGCTGCTTGTCGGACTGGGGCGATGGGTGTGGCGACGCAGGCAAAGAAAAACCCGCTGGGAGATCGCTCCCGGCGGGTTCATTCAACATCGTCATCCTCGGGCTCGACCCGAGGACCGGATGTTCAACCGCGTTGCGTCAAAGGCGACGCACAGCCTGATCCCGCGCCGATCCTCGGGTCAGGCCCGAGGATGATGGAGAGAACGGAGACATCCCGCCTCAGTGAACCGTCGGCACGCTGGTCGCGGCCGGAGCGGCGACCGGAATCTCGACCGTGGTTCCGTCCGACACCGGCGTCACCGGCACCGAGACCGAGGGCCCGGCGTTGGGGAAGTTGTTCTCGTCGCGGTTCGGGGCGACGCCCTTCTCCAGCAGGTCCTTGATCTCCTCGCCCGACAGGGTCTCGTACTCCAGCAGGGCCTGCGACAGCTTCTCGTGATGATCGGCCTTGGTCGTCAGGATCTTGCGGGCCTCGTCCCAGCCCGAGGCGACCAGACGGCGGACCTCCTCGTCGATGGTGCGGGCCGTCTCTTCCGAGACGTTCTGGCTGCGCGCGACGGAGTGGCCCAGGAAGACCTCTTCCTGATTGTCGCCGTAAGCCACCGTGCCCAGCTTCTCGGAGAAGCCCCAGCGCGTGACCATGGCCCGGGCCAGCTTGGTCGCCTGTTCGATGTCCGACGAGGCGCCCGAGGTGATGTTCTCCTTGCCGAAGATCAGCTCCTCGGCCACCCGGCCGCCGGCCATGATGGCGATCCGGTCGATCATCTGCTGGTATTTCATCGAATAGCGGTCGCCTTCCGGCAGCTGCATCACCATGCCCAGGGCGCGGCCGCGCGGGACGATGGTCGCCTTGTGCACCGGGTCGGCCATCTTGACGTTCATGGCGACGATGGCGTGACCGGCCTCGTGATAGGCGGTCAGGCGCTTCTCTTCCTCGTTCATCGCCATCGAGCGACGTTCCGAGCCCATCATCACCTTGTCCTTGGCGTCCTCGAAGTCGCGGTGCGTGACCATGCGACGGTCCTTGCGGGCCGCCGTCAGGGCCGCCTCATTGACCAGATTGGCCAGGTCGGCGCCCGAGAAGCCGGGCGTGCCGCGCGCGATCGTCTTGACGTTGACGTCGGCGGCCAGGGGCACGTCCTTCATGTGGACGCGCAGGATGCGTTCGCGGCCCGAAACGTCGGGGTTCGGCACCACCACCTGGCGGTCGAAACGGCCGGGACGCAGCAGAGCCGGGTCCAGCACGTCGGGACGGTTGGTGGCGGCGATCAGGATGATGCCTTCATTGGCCTCGAACCCGTCCATCTCGACCAGCAGCTGGTTCAGCGTCTGTTCGCGCTCGTCGTTGCCGCCGCCCAGGCCGGCGCCGCGATGGCGGCCGACGGCGTCGATCTCATCGATGAAGATGATGCACGGCGCGTTCTTCTTGGCCTGTTCGAACATGTCGCGCACGCGGCTGGCGCCGACGCCGACGAACATCTCGACGAAGTCCGAGCCCGAGATCGAGAAGAAGGGCACGCCGGCTTCACCGGCCACGGCGCGGGCCAGCAGGGTCTTGCCGGTGCCGGGAGGGCCGACCAGCAGGGCGCCCTTGGGGATCTTGCCGCCCAGGCGCTGGAACTTGCCCGGATCCTTCAGGAAGTCGACGACCTCCTGCAGTTCCTCCTTGGCCTCGTCCACGCCGGCGACGTCGTCGAAGGTCTTGCGGCCCTTGTGCTCGGTCAGCAGCTTGGCCTTGGACTTGCCGAAGCCCATGGCGCCGCGCGCCCCGCCCTGCATCTGGCGCATGAAGAAGATCCACACCCCGACCAGCAGCGCGATCGGCAGGATCCCCATCAGCAGGCTCATCCAGATCGACTGGCGCGTCGTCTTGGCGTCGACATTGACGTTGGCGGCCAGCATGGAATTGACCAGCTGCTCGTTCGGATAGGGGGTGGTGGCGGTGAAGCGGCCGTTGTTCTTGTAGACGCCGTTCACCTGGTCGCCGCGAATGGTGGCTTCCTTGACGTCGCCGGCCTCGACCCGCTGCACCAGCTGGGAATAGGTGATTTGTTCGGGGCGGCCGGCGCCCTGAGCGCCCTGGGCGCCCATGCCGGTCACGGCTCCGCCTTGCGACACGGCGGCGTAGGCCGCGAGCAGGGCCAGGATGATAACGCCCGTGATCGCCAGATTTCGCAGGTTCATTGAGGTCCTCGGTCGTCCGCCGGCCCGGATTGAGCCCACGGTCTGGATTGTCTGTCACCGAAAATAGGCGCTTCGGCTGCGTTACGCCATGGCGGCGCAATCAGATCGTCTTCATGCGTCGTTTCGTCCAGCGCCAGCCTGAGCCGTTCCGCGACAAGCTCGCGCCGTTCGACCCCCGCGCCTGCAAGAACCGGCCCGGCCTGGCCGTCCCGGATCAGGACGGGCGCCGCCCCCCGCGCCGCCGCCGGCGCCCGGTTCACCGCCGCTCGATCCGCCGCCGACAGGGCCGACAGCCGCCCCCGCGCCGGGGCGACCGACCAGCCGGCCCCCGACGCCCGAAAGGCGAACCGGCCGTCCCACACCGCCTCGACGCCGGGATGCAGCAACAGCGGCGGCGGCGCGCGGCGCGCCAGTTCCCCGGCCTCGCGCATCAGCAGAATCGTCTCGCCGTCCGCCTCGACCCGCGCCCCGCACAGGGCGGCGGCGAAATCCTC
Source organism: Brevundimonas sp. EAKA (assembly GCF_000698025.1). Taxonomy (NCBI): domain Bacteria; kingdom Pseudomonadati; phylum Pseudomonadota; class Alphaproteobacteria; order Caulobacterales; family Caulobacteraceae; genus Brevundimonas; species Brevundimonas sp. EAKA. The sequence continues at coordinate 5,713 of NZ_JMQR01000159.1, forward strand.
GCCCACCTGCAGCCGTTGCATCAGCCGGTCCAGCCGATCCCCGCGCGGCGGCGTCGCCCCGCCGCCGACACAGACCAGGGCCGCCGCCAGCCCCCTGGCCCGCACGT
>NZ_JMQR01000160.1:0-5742 GCF_000698025.1 Brevundimonas sp. EAKA
CGTGGCCTGCGTGGCGCGGGGGGGCGGCTGGATCGTCTGCGCCCCGCCCAGGACCGCGGTGGGACGGATTTCCGACATGACGGGCCGGGTCGATCTCCAGACCGGCGCCCGCGTCTCGCAGGGCGCCGCGCTGTTCGCCATCACGGCCCTGGCCCGCTCCGGCGCGCCGGTGGTCGAGCGGCTCGACAACACGGTCGCCGAGATCGAATTGAACTATGCGCGCCAGCACCTGCTGTCCGACGCCCCGGAACGGGCCGGTCAGGATCCCGACAATTTCAGGCCGATCCACGTCGGCCAGGTCGCGGGGTCGCGGTACTATCTCGTCGGCGGCGTCACCGAACTGAACTACAATATCGCCTCGAACGGCGTGAACGTCCAGGCGGGCGATGTGAGCACGACCGGCCTGCGCGGCCTGGGTCAGGCGTCGCGCTATGTGATGAACGTCGCGGTCGACCTCAGGCTGGTGGATACGCGCTCGCAGGAAGTGGTGAACAGCGTCAGCTTCCAGAAACAGGTGGTCGGCGTGGACCGCAGCCTCGGGCTGACGGGAACCCAGGGATCGGTCGGCGGCGTCGCGACGGCCGGCGGCGGCGCCATGGAGCCGGTGCAGGCCGCTGTGCGGACGGTGGTCGAACGCGGCGTCTTCGAACTGTTGGCCGGCATCCAGACACCGGGCGCCAAGGCGACCTGCCTGCCGGCCGACGACTCTGTCGGGGTCCAGACCTACGCCATCGCCGCAGGAGCCGCTTCGTGAGACTGAGACCGCTTCTGGAGGCGTCGATGATCGCGGCGGTCGGTCTGGCCGGCTGCACGACCGCACGCTACGACCCCGCCACCGGTCTCTACGCCAATCCCATCGGCGGCGCGCCGGCGACCGGCAACGACACCGCCTATTCCGCCGCGCTGAGATGTCTGGCGTCGGCGGGCCAGGCGGAGGGGCGCAGCGCGCCGCGGCTGGCGGTTGGCGACATCGCCGACCTGACCGGCCGCAATGATCTGGAGACAGGACGCAAGATCAGCCAGGGCGCGTCCCTGTTCGCCGTGACAGCCCTGACCAAGGCCGGAGTGCCCACGGTGGAGCGCCAGGATCGCGGGGTTTCGGAGGTCGAACGACAATATGCCCAATCTCATCTTCTGTCCGACACCCCCCAGGCGGCCGGCGAAAGCGCCGAGAATTTCCGCCCGATCTACGCCGGTCAGATCGCCGGTTCGCGATACTATGTCGTGGGCGGGGTCACCGAGCTGAACTATAATCTGCGGTCTTCCGGGGTCGATGTCTCCGCCGGGGGAATCGAGGCCAGCGGGGTCAAGGGGGGCCTGACCAGCAGCGGCTATGTCATGAACATCGCCATCGATCTTCGCCTGGTCGACACCCGGTCCCAGGAGGTCGTCGCCACGGCCTCCTATCAAAAGCAGCTTGTCGGTCGCGAGATCCGCGTGGGCGTGTTCGACTTCACCCACGGCAATATTTTCGACCTTTCCGCTGGAGCCTCCGGCATGGAGCCGATCCAGTTCGCCGTCCGGACCGCGATCGAACGCGGCCTGTACGACTTCGTCGCCGACCTCTACGCCATTCCCCGCGACCGCTGTCTCGCGCGGCCGGAAACGGGGCTGCAAGGCGAGAGCCTGCTGGCGCTGCGCGCGGCGGAAGCGGCTGGGCCCGAGGCCGAACGGCCGTCCGCCAGGCCGCCCGCCGTCGGGCAGGCCCCGTCCCGCCCGATGGCGGGACCGCCGGCCCGCTGGGTGCTGGATCCTTCCAGCTGGCGCACCGCGCCGTCGTCCGCGGTGCGCGGGACGACGGCTGCGGGCGGTTGAGGCGCCACGGACTTTCCGACTTCTCCAGTGCCAATTGAAGAAGGCCGTCGCGAGCGTCGCGACGGCCTTTCTCGTCTGGGTCAGTCCCCCGATCCGTCGCGCGGGACGGCGTCGTCCCGCGCGACGAAGGGTCAGAGGCCCCCGGTCACCCGGCTGATGGTCGCCGAATTGCCAATGGCCGCCGCCGTCAGCGACGCCGAATCCACGGACCGGACCGTGACGTTGGATATCGCCTGCGTCAGGGCCTTGTTGTCCTGAACAGAGGAGGCCGTCAGCATGGTGTTCGGCCCGGTGTTCAGCGTCAGCGAGTTGGAGATCGCCGCCGAGGTGGCCGACACCGCGCCATCGACGTCGGCGATCGTGGCGGACAGGGTCGCGGTCGGGTCGTAGCCGGACATCTGGGTGTTGGTGACCGTGCCCTTGCCCGCGCCCTGCAGGTCGATGGTCGCCGAATTGGCCAGGGCGGCCGAGGTCAGGTTCACCTTGTCGGACACGTCCTGGACCGTCGCGTTCAGCACGGCTCGCGAGTCGCCGTTGAAATATTGGGCGTTGGTCACGGTCATCGCCCCTTCGCCCGAGGCGGTGAAGGAGTTTGCGATGGCGGCGGCGGTGCCGTTCACGGCGCCGTCGATGTCCGCCACCTTGAGGTTGGCGTCCGCCAGAAACTGTCCGCGATGGGTGTACTGGGTGTTGGCGACCTTGGATACGACATTGCCGTCCAGGGTGACGGTGGCGGAGTTGCCCAGGGCCGCCGCCGTGGCCGCGACATCGCCGTTCACGTCGGCGACATTGCTGGACAGGGCGGCGCTGGTCGAACCCCAGCTATCCTGAAGGTTTCGCACGGTCGTCGGCCCGGCGCCGGAGATGGTCGCGGAGTTGCTGATCGCCGCCGAGGTCTGCGAGACGTTCCCGTTGACGTCGTTGACGACGGCGTTGAGCTGAGCCCGGACGGTCGCCGTGTTCTTCTGGTTCGATGTTGCAGTAGACTGCGCCTGAGCGCCGGATGCGAGCATGAGAGCGGCCGCGGCCGCCAGGCTGGTCACGCCGATATTGTGAGTCATTTGAAAGCCCCAAGAGGATATCCGCCGGAAATGACGGCGTTCTGTCGACTGCAAGAACGGCCGCGTCTTTCCGCGTTCGAGGCGTTAACCGAGTCTCGGGACGAAGCGCCGATAGGCGTTGAAGATCGTCCCGCAGGACGGAGGACAGGGTTAACCTTCGCGCCGTCCGCCTCGTTCAGTTTGCGACGCCTGCGACCGCGCCTGCCTCGGATTGGTACATTCGCAGGACGGACGTCGATCCGTCTCGCCCTGCAGTCGGCGCAATAGAAAACCCGCGCCGGCGAAGGCGCGGGTTGAGGAAGCGCGCGTCAGGCTTGATCAGCCCCGAACGGGGCGCAGGCCGTCGGCGGAGGCTTGTTGCAGGGCCGGGCGCTTCTGTCCGCCGGACGCGATGATGCGGTCGATGCGGGCTTTCTCGGCGCGGAAAGCGGCCAGGTCGCCGCCGGCCAGTTCGGTGCCTTCCTGGGTGCGGACGCCGGCGGGATTGATCCGCTGGCCGTTGCGCCACAGTTCATAGTGCAGGTGGGGGCCGGTCGAGGCGCCGGTCGAACCGACATAGGCGACGACCTGGCCCTGGCTGACGCGCTGGCCGGCACGAATGCCGGAGCCGTAACGCGACAGGTGTCCGTAGCCGCTCTCGAGCCCATTGTTGTGGCGGATGCGCAGCCAGTTGCCGTAGCCGCCCCAGCGACGCGCCTCGACCACCACGCCGTCGGCGGGGGCCACGATGGGCGTGCCGGAGCCGGCGGCGAAGTCGATGCCCTGGTGCATCTTCTTGTAGCCCGAGATCGGATGGGTGCGGAAACCGAAGCCTGACGAGACGCGGCGGAAATTCTGCAGCGGGGTGCGCATCATGGCCGAGCGCAGGTTCTTGCCCGAGGCGTCGAAGAACTGGGCTTCCTTCGCGCCGGCCGGCTTGAACCGATAGAAGGTGACGCCGCGCAGTTCGGCGTACATCAGGTCGCCCACGCCCACGGTGCGACCGGCCTCGGTCACGTCGCGGTCGAAGACCATGGTGAACTCGTCCGAGGCGCGGATGTCGCGCTGCATGTCGAACTTGGTGGCGAACAGGCGGCTGGCGGAGCGGACGATGGAGGCGGTAGCCCCCAGTTCACGGGCGCTGGCGGACAGGGAGCGTTCGACGTCGCCCTTCAGGACCACGGTCTCGTGCGTGACTTTTTCTTCCAGCGAACGCAGGCGCAGGGCGCCGTCGAAACTGCGCGACACGGTCAACTGGCTGGCCGGGCCGGTGCGCATGGTCAGGCCGATGAGGCGGGCGTCGCCCCGGCCGTCGCGCGGCTTGGCGATGGCGGTTTCGAAGCGAAGGCCGGCGCGGAGGTCGGCGAGGTCGAAGGCGTTGGCGACGGTGGCGGCGACGGCGCTGGCTTCTTCCGGCGCGACGCCGGTGCGGCGCACGGCCTGCTCGAAGGTTTCGCCGCGACGGATCTGGACGGGGACGGCTTCCGGGGCGGTCATGCCGGCCGGGGCGTTGGCGGCGGCGAAGGCCTGGACTTCCATGGCGGCCATCTGGGCCGACGACATTACGGGAACTTCTTCCGCCTGAGCGGGTTGGTAGACTCGACCGGCCAGCAGGGCGACCGAAATGGCGGCGGCGGCGGTCACGACATGCGGTGCGAGACGCATAGGTTGGCGGCGTGGGTCGAACTGAGCCATCGGTCTCATCGTGTTGCGACGCCCGAGGCGCCAAACTTTTTACCCAAAATCGCGCCGATAGACCCCGAGCGCGAAGTCATCGGCTATAACCTGCCTGTCTCAGTTTGGGAAGACAGACCGTTACAAACCGTTAAGAACCGGACGTGGGCGGAAAAAGTCTCACAGACTCATGCGATTGACACGCAGGCTCGCCCTCTTGTCGCCCAGCTTGGCTGCGACGGACGCAGGGTTCGGGCCTGTCGGCGACGCTTGAGGCTTGTATTCGCATCGAGGGTGGCGATGGTGGTCCGGCGATCAGTTCTCAATCGACACGGCGTCCCTGTTTGACCGAAGTTCCGGCCACTCCTTCCGACCGATCCCCAGGCGTCAGGCGCAAGGGCGGCCTGCGGCGTCGACTGGGCCTGGGCCTGCTCGCCGTATTCGTGGTCGTGGCCCTGCTGGCGGCCGCCCTCTATCTGAATCGCCGGGCCGCAGCGCGCGAGGTTCTGGTCGGCTGGCTGGAGCGTCAGGGCGTCCAGGCCGAGGTGGAGGTCGAGCGGATCGAACTGGACGGTTTCGTCGGCCGCATCCGCATCGGCGACCCGCGCAATCCGGATGTGACCGTCGAGCGGGTCGAGGTGGATTACGCCGTGGCCCTGCCCTGGTCCAGGACCGGCGTGGGGGTGACGCCCAGCCGGATCCGACTGGTGCGGCCGGTGATGCGGGCCAGCTGGAAGAAGGGAAAACTGTCCCTGGGGTCGCTCGATCCTCTGGTCGAACAGTTCACAGGCGGGCCGTCCAGGCCGGACTCGCGCAGCCCTCTGGTGGTCGTCGAGGGCGGGCGGGCGCGGCTCGATACCGAATATGGGCCGGTTCAACTGCTGGCCGATGCGCGGGTGGACGACGGCAAGCTGATGCGTTTGAGCGCGCGGATGCCGCGTGCGGCGCTGAAGAGCGGAGATTTCGAGGCTGAAGGCCTGGGGGCCGTCGTCGATCTGACGACGACCGGCGACCGGGTCGCGCTGCGGGTCGAGGCCGAAGGCGACCGGGTCCAGACCGCCGCCCTGAACGGCCGGGCGATGCGGCTGAGCCTGACCGGCGCCCTGCCCTATCCCGACATGAAGAGGCGGCGCGGCGACGGCCGGGCCGTGGTCGACGCCCGTCTGGTCGGCGACGTGCTGGGCTTCGCCCAGGGCGGGGGGGGGGGCGGGGG
>NZ_JMQR01000161.1:0-5612 GCF_000698025.1 Brevundimonas sp. EAKA
CTGGTCGGGCTGGGCGTGTTCAGCGCCATGACCTTCATCGTCGCCCTGCTGGTGTGGCCCAGCGCGCATCTGATCGTGGGCGCCTACAATCGCGATCCGGTCCTGCTGGCCATCGCCGCCCCGGCCCTGGTGCTGGCGACCCTGTTCTTCGTCGCGGACGGAATCCAGGTGGTGGCGGCCCAGGCGAACCGGGCGGCGGGCGACGTCTGGTGGCCCACGATCATGCATTTCGTGGCCTATGGGGCGGTGATGATGCCGCTGGGCTGGATTCTGGCGCACCGGATGGGCGTCGACGGTCTGGTCTGGGCGGTGGTGATCGCCAGCCTGGCCTCGTCTGTCCTGCTGACCGGGCGGTTCGTCAGGGTGGCGCGGCGCCTGCCATAGAATCTCCGTCCCCATGTAGGGGAGGGAGAGGTGACGTCGCCGCTTCCGCTCTCTATATCCCTGCGCTTCCCCGAACTCCTGGACGATCATGGCCCGCATCCTCATCACCTCGGCGCTGCCCTACATCAACGGCATCAAGCACCTGGGGAATCTGGCGGGCTCGATGTTGCCTGCCGACGTCTGGGCGCGGTTCAAGCGGGCTCAAGGCCATGAGGTCCTCTATATCTGCGCCACGGACGAGCACGGCACCCCGGCTGAACTGGCCGCCGCCGCCGCCGGCCAGGACGTCCGCACCTATTGCGACGAGCAACACGAGATCCAGAAGGCCGCGGGTCAGGCCTTCGGCCTGAGCTACGACTGGTTCGGCCGGTCGTCCAACCCGCAGAACCATCGCCTGACCCAGCATTTCGCCGAGGCCCTGGAGAAGAACGGCCTGATCGAGGAGCGGGTGGATCGGATGATCTATTCGATCGACGACGCCCGCTTTCTGCCCGATCGCTATGTCGAGGGCACCTGCCCGCACTGCGGCCATGTCGGCGCGCGCGGCGATCAGTGCGACAACTGCGGCCGGCTGTTGGATCCGACCGACCTGATCGATCCCTATTCGTCGGTGTCGGGCTCCAAGAACCTGGAGGTGCGCGACACCCGCCACCTGTATCTGCTTCAGACCAGGATCGAGCCCCAGATCCGCGCCTGGGTCGACGGCAAGAGCGGCTGGCAGACGCTGGCCAAGTCCATCGCCTACAAGCATCTGGACGAGGGGCTGATCGACCGGGGCATCACCCGCGACCTGGCCTGGGGCGTGCGGGTGACCAAGGACGGCTTCCCCCGCCCCGGCATGGAGGACAAGGTCTTCTACGTCTGGTTCGACGCCCCCATCGAATATATCGCCGCGACCGAGGAATGGGCCGAGGCGACCGGCGGGTCGTGGCGCGACTGGTGGCGTCTGGACGAGGGGGCCGAGGACGTCCGCTATGTCCAGTTCATGGGCAAGGACAACGTCGCCTTCCACACCGTCAGCTTCCCCGCGACCATCATCGGCTCGGGCGAGCCGTGGAAGACGGTGGACCAGTTGAAGGCCTTTAACTGGCTGAACTGGTACGGCGGCAAATTCTCGACCAGCCAGAAACGCGGCGTCTTCATGGACCAGGCGCTGGAACTGCTGCCGGCCGACTACTGGCGCTGGCGCCTGACGGCCTATGGGCCGGAACACGCGGATTCGGCCTTCACCTGGGAGGATTTCCAGGCCTCGACCAACAAGGACCTGGCCGATGTGCTGGGCAATTTCGTCAACCGGATCGTCAAATTCGCCGAGTCGAAGTTCGACGGCGTCGTGCCCGAGGGCGGCGAGGCGGGTCCGGTCGAGATCCAACTGGAAGCCGACATCAAGGCGGGAATCGCCGAGGCGACCGAACAGTTCGAGGCCATGGAGTTCCGCAAGGCCGCTTCCGCGCTGCGCGCCGTCTGGGTGCTGGGCAACGAATATCTGCAGGTCGCGGCGCCCTGGACGGCGTTGAAGACCGACCGCGACCGCGCGGCGGTGGGTGTGCGGACCGGGCTGAATCTGGTGGCCCTGTTCGCGCGTCTGGCGGCGCCGATCCTGCCCTTCTCGGCCGAGAAGATCGCGGCGTCGGTCGGGTCCAGCGACCTGAGCTGGCCCGGGGCTGACGAGGATGTGCTGAACAGCCTGGCCGTCGGTCAGGCCGTGGCGGCCCAGGGCGTTCTGTTCGCCAAGATCGAGGACGCCCAGGTGGCCGAATGGTCCGAACGGTTCGGCGGGGCGGACTAAGCCGAACGGCCGGTTCCCCCTGAAGGCAGGGACAACGGATTAAACTCTACGCTTGAGCGCCCCGGGCGCGGCGCAAAGCCGCGCCCGGTCAGGCGTCGTCGCGCGCGCAGAAATGGTCGTACAGCACGGCCATGATCTGGATCGTCCCGGGATGGGCGATGAAATAGGTCAGGGTGCGGTGGTCGCGGCGGCAATCCACCACCCCCTCGTCCTTCAGCTTGGACAGATGCTGCGACATGGAGGCGGGCGCCACGCCCGTTTCGGCGATCAGGGCCGAGACGTTCCGCTCGCCCTGGGCCAGGGCGCACAGGATCATCAGCCGGTGGGGATTGGCCAGACCCTTCAGAAAGGCGGAGGCGTCGTCCACGCGCTGCGGAAGGGCGTGGGACAATTTCACCGTCATGGCGTCTTTACATTCCATGCTCGCCTCATATCGTAAAAATATGAATTGAGAAGGAGGCTGTCATGGCCAAGGACTATGCGGCGCTGACCCGCGACATCTCGACCTACATCGGCGAACTGCGCCGGCTGCAGCCCGGGCCGATGCAGGCCTTTTCGGAACTGGCGAAGTCGGCGACGGCCGAAGGGGCGCTGGACAAGAAGACCAAGGAACTGATTGCCCTGTCCATCGGGGTGACGCAGCGGTGCGACGGCTGCATCGGCTTTCACGCCAAGGCGCTGAAGGATCTGGGAGCCACGCGCGACGAGATCGCCGAGGCCATGGCGATGTGCGTCTATATGGGCGGCGGGCCGGCCCTGATGTACGCGGCCGACGCCCTGAGGGCGTTCGACCAGTATTCCGAAGCGGCCTAGGCCTCGACGATCGGCAGACCGGCGGCGCGCCAGTCCTGGATGCCGCCGGTCAGGTTGAACAGGGGCTGGCCTTCGGGGCCGGTCGGGCCGACGAAGGCGCAGACCTGGTGACTGCGGCCGCCGCGCAGGCACATGACGATGATCCTGCGATCCGCCGGGAGGTCCAGCGCCTCCCAGGCGGCGGGCATGGCGCTGAGGGGGGCCAGAAACGCGCCGTCGATGCGGGCGGCGGCGAACTCGTCCGCCTCACGCACGTCGATCAGAACGGCCTCGCCCGCGCGCAGCCAGGCGGCGGCCGTTTCGACATCGACCGTGGCGACGGTCATGGCGCGGGCGTCGGCGCCGGCGCGGCGGGTTCGGCCGGGGCCGGGGTCGGGCTGGTCTCGGTGCGCTTCTGGCCCAGGTGTTTGGCGGCTTCCTCGGGACTGATCTCGATGAAGGCCGGGGCGGAGGCGTTGAACTCATCCATATTGCCGGTGCGGACCACCACCTGGCGGGCGCCGTCCCAGATCATGTGGAGGGCGACATACAGGACCACGACAAGGCCGATATAGCCGATCCAGCGGAAACGGTGCAGCAGTTTGGCGATGAAGGTCGCCGCCACCCCCATCAGGGCGATGGACAGGATCAGGCCGAAGACCATGATCCACGGATGTTCATGAGCGGCGCCGGCGACGGCCAGCACATTGTCCAGCGACATGGTGATGTCGGCGACCATGATCTGGAGCAGGGCGGCGCCGAACGACTTGCGCTTGAGCCCCAGTTCTTCGGGCGAGGGGCCGGTACCGTGCTCGATGCTCATGGCGAGCTCGAGCTCCTTCTCCGCCTCGGCCTGGTCGTGGGTGCGCTGCTCCTGCAGTTCGCGCCACATCTTCCAGCAGACCCACAGCAGCAGCAGACCGCCGGCCAGCAGCAGGCCGACCAGGGCCAGAAGCTGGACCGTGATCAGGGCGAAGCCGATGCGCATGACGACGGCGGCGGCCAGACCGATCAGAATGGCCTTCTTGCGCTGATCCTGGGGCAGGGCGGCGGCGGCCAGGCCCACGGCGACGGCGTTGTCGCCGGCGAGGACCAGGTCCATCAGCAGGACCTGGCCCAGCGCCGTGGCCTGACTGGCGAGTTCGGGAGACGAGAGAAATTCCATGTCCGCTCCTTAACGCCGGTGCGGCCGTCTGTCAGCCGCGTTGCGCGCGCGTCGCCTCATAAAGCGCGACGGCGGCCGCATTGGAGACGTTCAGGCTCTCGAATCCGCCGGGCATGGGGATCTTAGCCAGGACATCGCAGTGTTCGGCGACCAGTCGGCGGATGCCGTCGCCTTCGGACCCCATGACCAGAACGGTCGGCTGGCGGTTCAGCGCCTCTTCCAGCGTCTGTTCGCCGGCGCCGTCCAGGCCGACGGCGCGCCAGCCCAGATCGGCCAGCCGCTCCAGGGCGCGCGACAGATTGGTCACGCGCGCATGGGGCAGGCGTTCGGTCGCGCCGACCGCCGCCTTGGCCAGGGCGCCGGCCAGGGCGGGGGCGTGGCGGTCCTGGACGACGATGCCCCGCGCGCCGAAGGCCAGGGCCGAGCGGAAGATGGCGCCCACGTTCTGGGGATCCGTCAGCTGGTCCAGCATGACGATGACGCCCTGGGCCGGTTCGGCCAGCTCTTCCAGCGAAACGCCCTCCAGCGGCTGAACCTTGAAGGCCAGGCCCTGGTGGACCGCGCCGGCCGGCAGCATCCGGGTCAGGGCCTGAACCTCGACGACCTCGATCTTGTGGCCGTGGGCCAGTTGGCCCTGTTCGATCTCGGCGGCGCGCTCGGCCGTGGCCAGCAACCGGCCCATGCCGCGACGCGCGGGATTCGCCAGCGCGGCCAGGACCGGATGACGGCCCCAGAGAAAATTATCGGCGTCGGACTTGCTCCGGTCCGCCGGACGGGGCGCGCGAGGGGGCTCCTCGCGGCTGGAAAAGCCTTGTGCGACGGGCTTTTGCCCCTTTTCGCGCGGGCCGGAAGACCGGTTTCCGAAGACCGGTTTTTTACCGCTTTTACGGTCGTTGCGTTCTGTTTTCGACGACACTATAAGACGCCCTCCGATTTGGAGCCCCAAGGGCTTTCGGGTCTGGGCGCCCCCTCTATCCTAGAGGAGGCGACAAGCCGAAGGCTTTTGTTTCGTCCCGCTTGATTAAGGGCGGAACGAGGGGTCCATCGGTTCGACAAGGCGCGCTGGGGGAATGTCCCGAGTGGCAAAGGGGGGGGACTGTAAATCCCCTGCGTAAGCTTCGAAGGTTCGAGTCCTTCTTCCCCCACCACGCGCCTTGACGGATACGATGGATCAGGACGACGGAGAGGAACCGGCTGCGGCGTTCCCCAAGAACTTCCGCAGTCTCCGCGCGGGTATAGCACAATGGTAGTGCAGCAGCCTTCCAAGCTGAGGATGTCGGTTCGATCCCGTCTACCCGCTCCAGGTTTTTTGATCAGCATCGCGCCCCTCAACCCGGGCCATCAGGAGTTTGGCCATGGCCAAGGAAAAGTTCGAACGCACGAAGCCGCACTGCAACATCGGCACGATCGGCCACGTTGACCACGGCAAGACGACGCTGACGGCGGCGATCACGATGACGCTGGCGAAGGCCGGCGGCGCCA
>NZ_JMQR01000162.1:0-5592 GCF_000698025.1 Brevundimonas sp. EAKA
CGCTTTATCCATCACTGCATCCAGCATGCGTGCCGGTGGCGCAACGTGTATGTCAGATCGTGCATAGGTTGTGAGGTTTTTATTTTTTTTTTTTTTCAAAGAAGAAGCCGGCATACGAGGTGCTCAGGAGTCTGGGGGGCTGGGAGATGTGTAAAAGAGACGGGCAACCCCCCCGCCGCTGTCGGCCGGCGTCAGCGCCGCCATGACCGCCAGCAGCCGTTCGGCGGAATAGTCGGGCGTGAACAGCCGCCCCTCCGCCACCCCCTTCTGGAACGGCGCGCTCAGGCCCGTATCGACCGTGCCGGGATGCAGACCCGCGATCACGGCCAGCGGATGACTGCGCGCCATCTCGATCGCCAGATTGCGCAGGATCATGTTCAGCGCCGCCTTGGACGCCCGATAGCTGTGCCATCCGCCCAACCGGTTGTCGCCGATCGACCCCACCCGCGCCGACAGGGCCGCGAACACCGCCCGCCGGTCGCGCGGCGTCAGCGGCAGCAGGTGTTTCGCCGCCAGCGCCGGCCCCACGGCGTTGACGCGATAGTCCCTCAGCATGTGATCCGCCTCAAGCTGCCGCAGGCTCCGCTCGGGCCGGAACCCGTCATGCAGCACGCCCGTCGCCAGCACGATCAGCGTCGGCGCCGCGCCCTGGCCGATTCGCCGCGCCGCCTCCGCCAGACTGGCCTCGTCCTCCAGGTCGGCCGCCAGGGCCTGTGCGCCCGCGACCTCTTCCCCGGTTCGCGATATCGCCCAGACGGTCTGGTGCTTGCCCTCCACGATCAGGCGATCGACCAGGGCCCGGCCGAGGCCGCCCGTCGCCCCGATCACCACCGCCGATCCGTTCATCCCGTCTCCCCTCGCGTTTCGTCCCATGATAGGGGCGCGGCATGAACATCACCACGGTCGGCCTCGATGCCGACGACACCCTCTGGCACAACGAGACGATCTTCCGCCTGACCCATGCGCGGTTCGTCGATCTGCTGGACGATCACGGCGACGCCGCCACCATCGAGGCGCGCTTGGCCGAGACCGAGCAGCGCAACCTGCGGCTCTACGGCTACGGCGTGAAGGGCTTCACCCTGTCGATGATCGAGACGGCGATGGAGTTGTGCGACGGCGGCGCCCCGCCCGAGGTCGTGCGCGAGATCCTGGCCGCCGGCCGTGAAATGCTGGCCCATCCGGTCGAGACCCTGCCCGGCGTGGACGAGGTGGTCTCCGAACTGGCCGAACACTACCGCCTGGTCCTGATCACCAAGGGCGACCTGCTGGACCAGGAGCGCAAACTGGCGGCCTCGGGCCTGGGCGACCGGTTCGCGGCGGTCGAGATCGTCTCCGAAAAGGACCGGGCCACCTACGACCGCGTCTTCGCCCGCCACGGCACCGGCGCGGCCGAGGCCGTCATGGCCGGCAATTCGATGAAGTCCGACGTCCTGCCCGCCATCGCCGCCGGCGCCTTCGGCGTCCACATCCCCTACCACGTCACCTGGGCCCACGAACTGGCCGACGCCCCGGTGAACGAACCCCGCTACGTCTCCCTGTCCCGCATCGGCGAACTGCCGGACTGGATTGCGGCGATAGAGGCGTGACGCCTCAGGCGTAGCCCAAGAGAGCGCGCAAGCCCGGAGCGTGAAATTCGATCAGCTTCTTCTGCGCCTCTGAGATCTCGTCGGGCAGGACGACCGCGCTGGACACATTCAGGTTCTGGCGCGCCGTTCGGCTCTGTCGTTTGTCTGCGCCGACCCTGACCCGCTCGCGCCAATCGGCGGGCACGGCCTCGAGGCCGCAATCCGCCAGCAAACGTAGGAAGAAGACCTCCGAAGCCTTGCTGTTCAGATCTTCCACCGCAGCGACGATGTCTTCGTACCGGTAGAGGACCGCCCGTGTGCCCATCCAGGCGACGACATTATGGGTGTACATGTCTTCCAGCGTCGGCGTCCGCTCGTGAATGCCGAAGATCATCATATTGATCAGTTCGTCGGCCGGTATGGCGCCGCTCTTCAGATGCGCCAGATTGGCCTGCTGAAATTCGTCGGACAGATAGAAGCGCGCACGCGCCAGCACCCAACTGTGCGGATCGCGCGCCAGAACGATATGTCTCGCGGCGCCCAGGGCGTGGACGCCGGAATCGCTGAACAGCAGATGGCCGCAGCTCATCATCGGCCGAGCCGGATCGAACAGATGACGATGCTGGGCCAGGTTGGGAATCTGCACGAACTCGCGCCCATAGTGCTGCCCCACCGGCACGAACATCCGCAGGATGTTGCGAATAAGGTGAGTGCCGCCCTTGGGAATGCTGTTCAGGAAGAGGGGCGTCGACAGTGGCGCGGGATCAAAGCGCGCCGCATCCTCGTCCAGCGTATCCTTCATGCCCAGGATGACCGCCATATTTCACACTCTCCGCAAGACAAAAGGGGCGGCAGGTTGGAGAACCCGCCGCCCCGTCAAGACCATATAGCCCGTTTGTCGATCAGAACGACTTGCTGATGCGGACAAAGCCGCGGCGGCCGTACATGCCTTCGGTATATTGCGAGGTGAAGGCCGAGGTGCCGACGGTGCTGAATTCGCCCAGGTTCAGGGTAGTCAGTTGCGGCGGCAGTTCGTCGAACAGATTGGCTACACCTGCCAGGATCGACCAGCTTTCGGCATCATAACGAACAGAGAAGCTGTGGAAGGCCGTGAAGGGCGCATCAAGCTTCAGATAGACTTCCTGTCCGCCGACCGTGGCGGTGTCGCTGCCATAAGAGGCGTAGTTGCCTTGGTGCCCAATCATCTGGACGGCCCAAACGCCGGTCCAGGGGCCTCGTTCGTACTGCAGGTTCAGATTGCCCACGAACTGCGGATTACCGACCTCGCCGAGGGTGTCGACGATATTGTCGGCGAACAGGGCTTCTCGCGATTCCAACTGCCAGGTCGCCTGGCCGTCGATCGAGAACCGGTCGCCCCAAGGCAGGTCGTGGGCATAACGCGCTGTGAAATCGATGCCCCGGTTGGTCTGTTCGGCGATGTTGATGAACTTGCCGGAGATGGTGTCGATCCGGTGCGTTCCCTCGTTACGGACGAACTGGCTGCAGACCGGGTCGGTCGGGAAATTGTCCGAGAGGTAGCAGGCCGAGACGGTTCTCGAGCCCAGACTGGTGACCTGGTCCTCGATCTCGATCTCGAAATAATCGACCGCAGCGCTGAAGTTGATGAACTTCGGCGTCCAGACCAAGCCTATAACATGGGCCGTGGAGGTTTCCGGCTCAAGTTGTCCCAATCCGCCGCCCTCGAACAGCGTCGCCGAACTGCCGGCCCCGTTGTGGGTCCCGGGCACGCCGCCGCCCGGTCCGTTCGGATTTGCGCAGTTGTCGGCCAGGCGTTGGCTGATGGTGCCGTCAGTCAGGTTCTGCTGCCAGTTGATGCAGGGATCCACCGTGCGCTGGCTGGCGAAGCTGCTCTGGTCGGCCAGATACAGTTCGAACAGAGCCGGGGCTCGGAACGACGTGCCCGTGGTGGCGCGCATGCGAACGTCCGGCAAGAACTCCCAGTTCACGCCGACCTTGTAGGTCGATGCGCTGCCCGACGTCTTGGTGTTGGTCATCCGGCCGGACAGGCTGAGGTCCAGGCCATAGGCGAACGGCATATCCTTCAGAACCGGGATCGACAGTTCGGTGAAGATTTCGGCCGTGCGCTCGGAGCCCTGGGTGATGCCGGCGCTGGACGAACCCCAGGCGTTGGCGCTGCGCGTGATTTCGCCCGGGACGTCGTTGATTTCGTCGTGACGAACATGGAAGCCGAGGGCCGCCCCGATCGGGCCGGCTGGCAGGTCGAACAGCTCGCCACCCATGAAGCCTTCAATATAGGCCTGTTCATAGACAGTGTTGCCCTTGTCCACGTCGAACAGGAAGGCGCGCTGTTCATCAGTCAGATTACCGGCTAGGAAGTCCGGATCGGCCCAGTTGATGTCGATGCAGGTCCGACCGCTGACCGCCATAATCTCGCCGGCGCAGGAATCGGTGCGGTAGCTCTGGCTGTCGACGGCGTCCTTCAGGATGACGTCGGCGGTATAGTCGCCGTCCGAACGGCTGTATTGGAAGAAGACGTCCCACTTCCAGTCGTTCAGGAAGCTGCCCGGATCGACGAAGTCGCCCCGGACGCCACCGACGACGCGGGCGTAATCGACCTGCTGGCTGGCCGAGTTGTGGTTCGTGATCGGCGTGGGGCTGAGCAGATAGTCGCCGCCCCAGCTTTCATAGCCGTACCCAGCGCCGTAAGACCAGTCGCCGGCGTAGGCGTAGTTCCAGAACTGGCGGTAGCCCTTGGTCGAGGATTTGCGGCGGTTCAGTAGGACTTCGGCATAGGCCTCGGCGTGCTCGGTCAACTGGTATTTGCCCTCGGCGAAGACCGTGTAACGCTCAACCTCGGGGATCAGGGTCTGTTCGTCGTCAAACGGGTGGTTGCCGTTCATGACCGCCGTGCTGGGGCCGTCATAGCCGACCAGATAGAAGCCTGGAGGCGGGACCGGCACCTGACCGGCCAAGCTGCCCGGCACGGTCGGGATGTAGTTGCCCAGGTCGCCGTCATAATCATACTGGAAACGGCCCGGCAACGAGGCGAAGGTGTTGTCATAGGCCCAGACATGGCCCCACAACAGGTCTAGGCACGCGGGCTTGCCGGTACGCGGATCGATCCGGTCCGCACGATTGCCTTGAGCGTCAAAGACATACTGTGCCGCGCAACTGGTGTAGTCGCGATCACCCTGCAGTTGCTCGAACTGCTTGTAGTAGTCGCCAGATATGCTGAAGCTGCCGCGTTCGAACGTCTTGCCGAAGGTGCCGGAGAAGTTCATCTGCTCGCCACCGCCTTCGAAGGGCGCGGTATAATAGGCGGTCAACTCGCCGCCGTCCTGCTCGACGCCGGTAATCAGATTCACCACACCGGCTACGGCGTCAGACCCGTAGATCGACGAGGCGCCGTCCTTCAGGATATCGACACGCGACAGGGCCGATTGCGGCAGGACGTTCAGGTCGAACGCCGAAACGCCGCCACGTGTGCCGGCCGGACCGGCGCGACGACCGTTCAGCAGAACCAAGGTGCGGTTGGCGCCTAGGCCTCGCAGCGAAACCGTCGCCGCGCCCGGTCCTCCGTCGGTAACGAAAGAGCTGGAGATCGTCGAGGTGACTTGGGGCGAGCCGGCGGCCAGGGTCGATTGCTGCAGCAATTGCGCCGTGTCGCTGAGACCACGCGCTTGGGCGTTCTGCGCGGTCAGCACCTGCACGGGCGAAGCGCTCGTGTATTCGTTCCTCGGGATACGCGAACCAGTGACTACAATTTCCTCTACTTCGGACGTGGCCTCAGTCTCCGCAGCCGTAGGCTGAGTTTCCTGTGCCATTGCCGGCGCGGCGGCCATCAGAGTAGCGAACGCGCCGCCAACCAAGGCAGAAGCATTCAAAAGTCCCATCCGACGAGTCATGGAATTCCCCAGTTCAGCTCTAAATGAACTGCCTACTAAATGTGAATTTCGAACCGCAGGCCACCTCAATGACGCAAAGTCGACACCTTGTCGCAACGAATGTGGCAAATTCGCATCACTTTTTTGACCTGATTTGAGAG
>NZ_JMQR01000163.1:0-5563 GCF_000698025.1 Brevundimonas sp. EAKA
ATGCCTAGACAATCAACGCCGATGACCCTGACCCTGGATCGGATCGCCTCGCCGGTGGGCGAGGTGCTGGTGGCGACCGACGCCGAGGGGGCGGTGCGGGCGCTGGATTTCCATGATTATGAAGACCTGAGGCCGGCGGGCGACTGGATCGACGCCGGAGAGGATGCGCCCAGCGACCGGCTTGCGACCGTGGATACGGCCCTGGCGGCGCGGGCCGAAGCCTGGCGCCCCTGGCGCGCCTATGGCGCCCTGTACTGGAACCGTGTGACGGAGACGGCCGATGCCTAGACAATCAACGCCGATGACCCTGACCCTGGATCGGATCGCCTCGCCGGTGGGCGAGGTGCTGGTGGCGACCGACGCCGAGGGGGCGGTGCGGGCGCTGGATTTCCATGATTATGAAGACCGGATGCGCCGGCTGCTGCACCGCCACTACGGCCCAATCGAACTGGTCGAGGGGCGGGCGCCGGAGGCGGTGCGTCGGGCGGTCGAAGCCTATTTCGGCGGTGATCTGGCGGCGTTCGACGCGGTGGTGGTCAAGACCGGCGGCACCGTGTTCCAGCAGGCGGTGTGGGCCGCGCTGCGGGCCATTCCGGCGGGGGAGACGCGCAGCTACGGGCAGCTGGCGGCGGCGATCGGATCGCACAGGGCGGTGCGGGCGGTGGGTCTGGCCAACGGCTCCAACCCGGTCGGGGTGATCGTGCCCTGCCATCGGGTGATCGGGGCGAACGGGACCCTGACCGGCTATGCGGGCGGGCTGGAGCGGAAGCGCTGGCTGCTGGCGCACGAGGCCGGCGGCCGGCTGCTCTGATCGGCGAGGCAACGGCATCGGTCCCCGACCGTTACCCAAGTCCACAGACCGAAAGAGTATCGACGATGAAACTATCCAATGGCGCCCTGGTGGCGGTGGTCGACGGCGAGAAGTTGGTCCTGTTCAAGAACACGAACGCCCAGGAAATCCGGCTGTCGCCGCTGGAAATTCCGGCGATGGAGGATCGGGTTTCCGGCTCGTCCGGCCGCCGGTCCAGCGAGGCCAACCCGGACAACGACACCCAGGCCGAGGACGGTTTCGCCATGGGCGTGGCCGAGGTTCTGAACAAATGGTCGGTCACGAACAAGATCGACGAACTGCTGGTGATCGCGGCGCCCAAGACCCTGGGGGAACTGCGCAAGCACTGGCACAAGGATCTGGAATCCAAGCTGGCCGGCGAGATCGCCAAGGACCTGACCGGCCACTCCAGCGACCAGATCGCGGCGGCGATCGAAAAGGCCTGAGCTGAATCAGGGCGGGTTTGAGGGCGGCGGCCGGAGACGGCCGCCGCCCTTGGCGTGTCTAGACGCCGTCCAGGAACAGGCGGCAGGCGGGGTTGGCGGTTTCGTCGACGTAGGGGTAGCCCAGGTCGGCGAGGGCGGCGGACAACTGGGCCTGTTCTTCGGGCGGGACGCTGACGCCCGCCAGCACCCGGCCGACGTCGTCGCCGTGGTTGCGGTAGTGGAACAGGGTCAGGGCCCAGGCGGGCTGGAGGCTGTTGAGGAAGCGCAGGAAGGCGCCGGGCCGTTCGGGGAACTGGAAGCGCAGGATGCGTTCGTGGGGCAGGCCGACGGTGCGGCCGCCGACCATGTAGCGGACGTGCAGTTTGGCGGTCTCGTTGTCACTCATGTCCTCGACGGCGTAGCCGCCGGAACGGAGGGTCGCGATCAGGTCGTCGCGCTCGTGCGGGCCGTTGCGCAGGGCGACGCCGACGAAGATCTGTGCGTGGCCGTCGCCGGACCAGCGATAGTTGAACTCGGTCACCGAGCGGCCGTCGAGACTGTCGAGGAAGCGGCGGTAGTCGTCGCGGTCGTCCTTCATGGCCACGGCCAGCAGGGCCTCGGCGCCCTCGCCGATCTCGGCCCGTTCGGCGACGTGACGCAGACGGTCGAAGTTCAGATTGGCGCCCGAGTTGATGGCGATCAGCGTGCCCGCGCCGGGGTGGGCGGCCGCCCAGGCCTTGAGGCCCGCAAGCGCCACGGCGCCCGAGGGTTCGGCGATGGCCCGGCTGTCGTCGAAGATGTCCTTGATGGCGGCGCAGATGGCGTCGGTGTCCACCAGGACGATCTCGTCCAGCAGATCCTTGCACAGGCGGAAGGTGTGATCCCCGGCGCGGCGCACGGCGACCCCGTCGGCGAACAGGCCGACCTCGTTCAGGGTCACCACCTCGCCGGCGTCGATGGCGGCCTTCATGGTGGGGGCGTCGACGGGCTCGACGCCGATGACGCGGGTGTCGGGGCGCAGGAACTTCACGATGGCGGCGACCCCGGCGGCCAGGCCGCCGCCGCCGATGGGCACGAAGACGGCCTCGATGGGGTCGGCGTGCTGGCGCGCGATCTCAAGCCCTACAGTGCCCTGACCGGCGATCACCTCGGGATCGTCGAAGGGGTGGATGAAGGCGGCGCCGGTCTGGCTTTCCAGATGGCGGGCGTGGGCGTAGGCCTCGTCGAAACTGTCGCCGTGCAGGACCACTTCGCCGCCCAGGGCGCGGACGGCGGCGACCTTGATGCCGGGGGTGGTGGTCGGCATGACGATGACGGCGGGGACGTTGCGGCGGGCGGCGGCCAGGGCCACGCCCTGGGCGTGATTGCCGGCCGAGGCGCAGATGACGCCCCTGGACAGCTCGGCCTGCGACAGGCCGGCGATCTTGTTGTAGGCGCCGCGGATCTTGAACGAAAACACCGGCTGCAGGTCTTCGCGCTTCAGCAGCACGGGGCGGTCCAGCCGCGCCGAGAGGCGACGCAGCGGATCGAGGGGCGTTTCCTCCGCCACGTCATAGACGCGGGCGGTGAGGATGCGGCGGATGGTGTCTTGCATCAAAATGTCGGTCGAGGCGTGGGTGAGGAAATGAAGTCGCCGTTCGTCTAGGCGATTTTGCCCCATTTGTGAAAGGTTCGTGCGCTCAAGACGGCGAGTCTCCCGTGCTTGGCGGGGACGCGATGATTTCTCTTGCGCGCGGCCCCCATCGGCCTACATTGGATGTGCTTATGCTAACTTTGAGCATAAGGGTCGATAGGAGAGGCTCATGGCGGACGGCGCCTTTGGTCTGACGAAGGAACTGGAGCGGGAGACCGCCGGGGTGTGGGCGAAGGTCAAGGACCATGTCACGCCGCTGGAGTGGCCCGAACAGGCGCGGCTGATCAGCGAGATCAACCGGCTGAAGCGCGAGCGCGACGCCGTGATCCTGGCCCACAACTATATGACGCCCGAGATCTTCCATGGCGTGGGCGACTATGTCGGCGACAGCCTGGGCCTGGCCAAGGAGGCCGCGCGGTCGGATGCGAAGGTGATCGTCCAGGCGGGCGTGCATTTCATGGCCGAGACCTCGAAGATCCTGAGCCCGGAAAAGACCGTGCTGATCCCCGACCTGCGGGCGGGCTGTTCGCTGGCCTCGTCGATCACGGGGGCGGACGTGCGGCTGATCAAGTCGCGCTATCCGGGTCTGCCGGTCGTGACCTATGTGAACACCACGGCCGATGTGAAGGCCGAGACCGACATCTGCTGCACCAGCGCCAACGCCGTTCAGGTGGTCGAGTGGGCGGCCAGGGAATGGGGCGTGGACCGGGTCATCCTGATCCCCGACGAATATCTGGCGCGCAATGTGGCGGCCCAGACGACGGTCGGGATCATCGCCTGGAAGGGCCGCTGCGAGGTGCACGAACGGTTCACGGTGGACGACATCGCCGAGATGCGCGCCGCCTATCCGGGGGCGGAAATCCTGGCCCACCCGGAATGCCCGGAAGACGTGCTGGCGGCGGCGGACTTCGCCGGTTCGACGGCGGCCATGACCGACTATGTCGAGGCGCGTCGGCCCAAACAGGTGGTGATGATCACCGAATGCTCGATGGCCTCGAACGTCGCCGGCGACGTGCCGGGGGTGCAGTTCATCGGCCCGTGCAACCTGTGCCCGCACATGAAGCGGATCACGCTGCAGAACATCCACGACTGCCTGCTGCACATGCAGTTCGAGGTGACGGTTCCGGCCGACATGATCGAACGCGGGCGGCTGGCGGTGCAGCGGATGATCGACCTGCCGCCGCCCGCCGTTCCGGCGCGCTATGACCTGGTCAAGGCGCGGCATCACGTCGATGTGGAGCTGATCTGAGCGAGACGCGGCGATCGGTCCCGTGGTCGGGACCGATTGCTGCGCCCATCTGGACGCCATGAGCAATATCGACACCCCGAACCGCACGCCCGATCGCATCCCCGGCCCCTGGGATCCCAAGCCCGAGGACCCGGCCGTGCGCGCCGCCCCTGCAGCCCCGGCCGAGATTCCGGTCGAGAAGGATCAGAGCCTGGTCTGGGCCCTGCTGTCCACGGCCCTGATGGGCGGCTTCCTGTGGTGGATCACCGGCAGCGCCATTGTGGCGGGCGCCGTGCTGATCGGCCTGTTCGTCCATGAGGCGGGGCACGCCCTGGCGATGAACCGGATGGGGATGGGGCCGGCGCGGATTTACATCATTCCCTTCCTGGGCGGACTGGCCAAGGCGCGGCGGGAGCCGAAGAGCGAATGGGACGGGGTGCTGGTTTCGCTGGCGGGCCCGGCGTTCGGTCTGTTGGCCATGATCCCGTTTGTCGGGGTGTGGATGGCGACCGGGCAGGGCGAATGGCTGATGGGCGCCTTCTTCATCGCCATGCTGAACCTGGTGAACCTGGTCCCGGCGCCGCCTCTGGACGGATCCAGGGCCCTGGGGCCGGTGCTGACGCGGGTGCATCCGCGGCTGGAGCAGATCGTGCTGCTGGTGATCGGCGTGGCCGTGGTCTGGTGGGGACTGTCCACCGGGCGGTTCATCCTGGCCGCCTTCCTGGCCCTGTCGGTCTTCGCCCACTTGAAGCGCGGCGTCTGGCGCGCGGCCTGGGGCACGCTGAGCTGGCCCGAGGCGGGCAAGAGCCTGGTCCTGTACCTGCTGACCCTGGCCGTCTGCGCGGCGGCGGCCCTGGGCGCATTGCTGCCCATGGTCGGGGGCGATCCGGCCGGGGCGGTGAGCCTTGGCCTGAACTCTCTTGGAGTGCGCTGATGAACCGAACGCGACATGACGGGCCCTTGGTCGTCGGCGCCGGTCTGGCGGGCCTGTCGGCCGCGCTGGAGGCGGCGCGGGCGGGGGCTGAGGTTCTGGTGCTGACGCCGGAGCCCTTGCTGAACGCCTGTTCGTCCGCCTGGGCGCAGGGCGGTATGGCGGCGGCCCTGACGGCTGTGGATTCGCCGGAACTGCATGCGAAGGACACCGAGGCGGCGGGCGCGGGTCTGGTCGAGCCGACGGCGACGCGGGCCCTGACCGATGCCGGGCGCGAGACGGTGGAATGGCTGGCGGCCCTGGGCGCGCCGTTCGACCGGGATGCGGACGGCGGCTTCGTGGTCAGTCTGGAGGCCGCCCATTCGGTGGCGCGGGTGGCGCGGGTCGGCGGCGACGGAGCCGGGCGGGCCATCCTGTCGGCCGTGGTGGCGGCCGTGCGGGCGGAAAAGCGGATCACGGTCTGGGAAGACGCACGGCTGAAGGCCCTGTTGCTGGACGCCGACGGCCGGGTGGTCGG
>NZ_JMQR01000164.1:0-5409 GCF_000698025.1 Brevundimonas sp. EAKA
GGCCGTGCTGCGGTTCCGCAACGACCGCGCCGCCGCGGATGTGGGGCTGGAGGGGCTGAGCGACGCCGAATGGATCGCCGCCTTCGGCCGGTTCGCGCCCCTGCCGGGTCAGCCCGGCCCCCTGGCCATGCGTTATCACGGGCACCAGTTCCGCCAGTACAATCCCGACCTGGGCGATGGGCGCGGCTTCCTGGCGGCGCAGATGCGCGAAACCCCGCGCGCTCAGGCAACGAGCGACCGCGTCGGGAGTGATAGCGCCCCAGGTCGACTTCTCGACCTGGGAACAAAAGGCTCGGGTCAGACGCCCTGGTCGCGCGGCGGCGATGGGCGACTGACGCTGAAGGGCGGGATGCGCGAGGTGCTGGCCGCGTCGATGCTGGAGGCCCAGGGCGTCCCCACCAGCCGGGCCTTCTCCCTGATCGAGACTGGCGAGGCGCTGGAGCGGGGGGACGAGCCGTCGCCGACTCGTTCGGCCGTGCTGGTGCGCCTGTCCCACTCCCATATCCGTTTCGGAACCTTCCAGCGCGCCGCCTATCTGGGTCGCGCCGATCAGATCGAGACCCTGATCGAACACGTCCGCACTCTTTATCACCCGACGGTCGCCGCCGGGGACGCGCCCGGCCTGCTGCGCGCCGTCGTCGAGGCTTCGGCCCGACTGACCGCCCGCTGGATCGCGGCCGGCTTCGTCCATGGCGTGCTGAACACCGACAATCTGAACGTCACGGGCGAGAGTTTCGACTATGGCCCCTGGCGCTTCCTGCCCGAATACGACCCGGCCTTCACCGCCGCCTATTTCGACCAGACCGGCCTCTACGCCTTCGCGCGCCAGCCCGAGGCGGTGTTCTGGAACCTGACGCAACTGGCCGGCTGTCTGAAACTGGTCGCCGGGGCCGAGCCCCTGACCGACGCACTGAACAGCTTCGGCCCGGCCTATATCCGCGAACTGCGCGCCGCCTTCCTGATGCGGCTGGGCGTGCTCAGCCTGGGCGAGGCGGCGGACCAGCGGCTGGTCGATGCGACCCTGGCCCTGTTGCGCGAAGGCGGCGAGGCCCTGCGGTGGGAGCCTCTGTTCTTCGACTGGTTCGGCGGCTTCGCCTCCTCGGCCCGCGCCCTGTCGGGGCCGCGCGCCAGACTGTACCAGGGCGAGGCCTTCGACGTCTTCCGCTTCGCCCTGATGGAACATGAGCCCGACCGGATCGAACGGCTGGAACATCCCATGTTCGCCGCCCGCGAGCCGGAGGAGATGCTGATCAACGAGGTCGAGGCGATATGGGCCGCCATCGACGCCGCCGACGACTGGGGGCCGTTCCAGGCCAAGCTGGCGCGGCTGGAGGCCGCGCGCACCGCCTGGGGCTTCACCGCCTGAGCCGAACCTTACGAAAGCTTCATCTCGTTTATCGATAATGTTCTTGTCTGTTTATCGATAAGGCCATATCGATAGTCACTAAGGTGTCGCGGAGGGCGACCCAGATGGAGGCTATAGGATGAAACTCGTGGGCAAATATTCGGCCGCCAGCGCACTGCGTTGGCTGTTGGGCTTCTTCAACGTCTTCGTCATGATCGGAGCAGTCGCCGCGGGCGTCCTCCTAGTCGCCAGCATGATCATCGGCGTCGACTGGATGGACGCGCTGCGCGATGGGGCGACGGATCCTGACGGAAACTACGAGCTGACCGGCCGCCTGACCCTGCTAGGCGCCTTCCTCGCCTGCGGCTTCACCTGGTGGATCATCAACCGGCTGCGGCGCATCCTGCTTTCGGTGAACCAGGGCGACGCCTTCGAGTTCGCCAATGTCAAACGGCTCCAGGCCGTGGGTTTCGGCCTGCTGGGTATTCAGCTGACCGCCCTGATGCTGTCCATCGTCGCCCCCCAGGCCATCGGCCAGTCGGCTTCCGACTATGATTTCGACCTCGGATCCTGGCTGGGCATACTGGTAGTCTTCATCCTGGCCGAGGTCTTCCGCCAGGGGTCGGCCATGCGCGACGAACAGCTGACCACGGTCTGAGAGGCGCGCCATGATCATGATCCAGCTGGACCGGCTGCTGCTCGAACGCCGCATGTCCCTGACCGAACTGTCCGACCGCGTCGGCGTCACCCTGGCCAATCTGTCGATCCTCAAGACCGGCAAGGCCCGCGCCGTCCGCTTCTCCACCCTGGACGCCCTGTGTCGCGAACTGGACTGCCAGCCCGGCGACCTGATCGTCCAGACGCCGGGGCCCCAATCGGATGAACCCTGATCGGCCGAAATATCGTCAGAACCCGTTGCAGGGGCGGCGCGAATCGGGCCACTCGCGCCGCCCCTGAAACACAAAGTCATCAGCTGATGTCATCAATTGATGTCATCGCGTGATGACAAATGACGAAAGGGCCTCTAGATACCCCCTTGCGAACGGAGCCGCTCAATCCGATATCGCAACTGTTACCAATCAGGCCCCTCCCGATGACCACAACCCATCTGCCCGTCGCCCAGGCCCGCAGCCGCGCCGCCTACAAGAACATCACCCTGTGGACGCTGCAGGGCTGGATCGCGATGTTCTTCATCGCCGCCGGCTACGCCAAGCTGACGGAGCCGATGACCAACCTCATCACCCTGATGGGCTGGCCCGCCGTCGCGCCCGAGAACATGGTGCGCGGCATGGGCGTGGTCGAGCTGGTGCTGGCGCTGGGCGTTCTGGCCCCGCTGATCTCCTGGCGCGTCGGCCGCCCCCTGCTGCTGACCTCGGCCGCCGGCCTGATCGTGCTGGAATCGACCATGCTGATCATCCACGCCCTCAGCCAGGACATCGGCCTGGCCGTGGTCAACCTCATTCTGCTGGGCTTCACCATCCCGGTTCTGCTGGGTCGCCGCACGGCCTGACCCGCCCCTGAAGATCGATCGCCGGGACCCTCTCCCCCTCCTGTCCCGGTGTGTCGCGCCCGGAGCCTTCTCCCCCCTGGCTCCGGGCTTTTCTTTGCCTGCCGTCCATCTCGGCGAAAGCTTACCCTTACGCGCACGTAAAGCCTTTCCTTTACGCGCACGTAAAGTTATGGTGCCCGCATGGCCACCGCCGACGATCACCGCACCTATTCCATTCGCCAGCTGTGCCGCGAGTTCGACGCCACGGCCCGCGCCCTCAGATTCTACGAGGACAAGGGTCTGCTGACGCCGGCCCGCAAGGGACAGACGCGCGTCTATGATTCCCGCGACCGCGCGCGGCTGAAACTGATCCTGAGAGGCCGCCGCATCGGCTTCACCCTGCAGGAAATCCAGGAGATGCTGGACCTGTATGACCGCAAGGATCACAACGTCCACCAGATGGCGGTGGCCCTGAGACGCCACCGCGCCCAGATCGCCGCCCTGAAGCAGCAATTGGAAGACATCGAAGGCGCCATCCAGACGGCGGAAGACGCCTGCGCCTGGATGGAGTCCAAGCTGGGCGAACACCGGCCGGACCTGCTGCCCGGCGCGGAAGACTATGAGAAGCTGCTGCGCGCACGCCTCAACCACGACCATCACCCCTTCAAAGCGAGAGCCTGACCCATGGCCTACAAGTCGCCCGTCCGCGATTTCACCTTCATCCTGAATGAAGTGCTGGAGATCGACCGCTACACCAACCAGCCCGGCTTCCAGGACGTGTCTTCGGACCTGGTCGGCCAGATCCTGGAAGAAGGCGGCAAGTTCGCCGACGAGGTCATCGCCCCGATCAACAATCCGGGCGACAAGGAAGGCTGCCACTGGTCCGAGGGCGGCGTCGTCACCGGTCCCAAGGGCTGGAAGGAAGCCTACAAGGCCATGTCTGAAGCCGGCTGGATGGCGCTGGCCGCCGATCCGGCCTACGGCGGCCAGGGCATGCCCAGCATCGTCGCCTCGGCCTTCGGTCAGATGACCGCCGGCGCTTCGGCGGCCTTCTCCATGTATCCGGGCCTGACGTCGTCCGCCTATGCCGGCATCCACGCCAGCGCCTCGGACGAGATCAAGGCCAAATACCTGCCCAAGATGGTGTCGGGCGAATGGTCCGGCACCATGAACCTGACCGAGCCCCAGTGCGGCACGGACCTGGGCATGGTCCGCACCAAGGCCGTGCCGAACGGCGACGGCTCCTATTCGATCACCGGCCAGAAGATCTGGATCTCGGCCGGCGAGCATGACTTCTCGGACAATATCATCCACACGGTTCTGGCCCGCATCGAAGGCGCGGTCCCGGGCATCAAGGGCCTGTCCCTGTTCGTCGTGCCCAAATATCTGGTCAACGAGGACGGCTCGCTGGGCGAGCGCAACACCCTCGAATGCGCCGGCCTCGAGCACAAGATGGGCATCCACGGCAACGCCACCTGCGTCATGCAGTATGACGGCGCCAAGGGCTGGCTGCTGGGCGAGGAAGGCCGCGGCATGAACAACATGTTCGTGGTGATGAACGAGGCCCGCCTGGGCACCGGCCTGCAGGGCCTGGCCATCGGCACCGCCGCCTATCAGGCCGCCGCCGAGTTCGCCAAGGACCGCCTGCAGGGCCGCAGCCTGACCGGACCCAAGAACCCCGAAGGCCCGGCCGACCCGATCATCGTCCACCCCGACGTGCGCCGCATGCTGCTGGAGGCCCGCGCCTTCGTCGAAGGCGGCCAGGCCTTCATCCTGTGGACCGCCCTGCACGCCGATCTGGAGAAGTCGGAAGACGAGGCCGTCGCGACCAAGGCCAAGGACTACATGGGCCTGCTGACGCCCGTGCTGAAGGCCTATCTGACCGACAAGGGCTTCCACGTCGCCTCTCTGGCCATGCAGGTCCACGGCGGTTCGGGCTATACCGAACACTTCCCGGCCAGCCAGTATCTGCGTGATGCCCGCATCACCATGATCTACGAGGGCACGAACGGCATCCAGGCGCTGGACCTGGTCGGCCGCAAGCTGCCGGCCCACGGCGGCCGCGCCATCATGACCTGGTTCGGCGAGATCGACGCCTTCGTGGCCGAGAACGGCGCGAACGAGGCGATCAAGCCCTTCGTCGACGGCCTGGCCGACGCCAAGAAGAAGCTGCAGGAAGGCACCATGTGGCTGATGCAGAACGGCATGGCCAACCCGGACAACGCAGGCGCCGCCTCGACCGACTATCTGAACGTCTTCGGCCTGACGGCGCTGGCCTATATGTGGGCCCAGATGGCCAAGGTCGCCCAGGCCCAGGTCGAGTCCGGCTCGACCGACCCCTACTACGCCACCAAGCTCCAGACCGGCCGCTACTTCGTCGAGCGCATCCTGCCCGACGCCGGCGCCCATCTGGCCAAGCTGAAGACCGGCGCGGACGTGCTGATGGCCATGCCGGCCGAGGCGTTCTGAGCCGGCGCTAACCTCTCCCTCCCCCTCGGGGGAGGGCGGTCGACGCGCAGCGACGACCGGGTGGGGAGGGCTCGGCGACACAAAGACCGAGCCCGCTCACCCTGCC
>NZ_JMQR01000165.1:0-5402 GCF_000698025.1 Brevundimonas sp. EAKA
GGGGCCGGGGTGGTCGGCGGCGACGCGGGCGGCGGCCTGGGCCTCGCCGGCCGCGGCGGCCAGAGCGGCGGCGCGAGCCGCCAGGGCGGCCTCGGCCTCGCGGAGCTGGGCCTGGGCCAGGTCGGAGGCGTCGGCTACCATTCGCGACTGCCGCTCGACCGCATCGATGACGCCTGTGGCCTGGCTGTCGAGATGGACCCCCAGGGTCTGCATCTGATCACGCTCGCGAGCGAGGTTTTCGGTCAGGCGACGCGCCGTGCGGGCGGCGTTCTCGGCGGCTGCGTTCAGGCGATCGGTCTCCTCGGCCAGGGCCTGGCGCAACAGGACCATGTCGTTGCGGGCGCGTTCGGCCGCGAGGGCTGCGTGGTCGATATCGGTCCGCAGGGAATTCAGCACCTGGCCGGTCTGCTGGGCGGCCAGGGCGGTGGGGGCGACCAGGGCCTCGGCCATATCGCGGGCGCGCCGTGTCTCGGCGGCCAGACCGGCGCCCTGGCGTACGGCGTGGGCCAGCATTATGGCGAGGCCGGCCGGCGCCAGCGCCATCAGGGCGTAGATGGCGAAGCGCAACGGATCCAGGTCCGCCGCGCCGGAGCCGAACTCATACGCGGCCCATGAAGCGACGCCGCCGATCCACAGGGCCGAGGCCAGGACGGCGATCAGATAGGCGGTCCGGCCGCTCGCGGTCGCTGCAGCACGCGCGGAAACGCTTGATCTCAGGGTTTGGGGCGACGACAGCTCGAACGGCGCCGGGGGCTTGCCTGCGGCCACGGCCATCTCGACAGCGGCGGAAGATTCAAACGTCGGTTCCGGATCGATCTCCGGCGCCACGGCCGGGACGACGTCGAGGGATTCGGCAGGCGGCGGGGCAGGCTCGGCCTCGGGCAGGGGCTCCGGCTTGGGTTTCAGAGCGGCGGCGGCGCGTTCCTCGGCCTGGCGCGCCTCTTCCGCCAGACGGCGGCGGCGGCGTTCGGACATGGGCCGTTCGGGCGGCCTTACGGGCAGAGGCTCCAACTCCGCATGCGGCTCGGCTTCAATCTCGGGCGTCGGCCCGACCTCGACTTCGATCTCGACGTCAGACGCAGGCGTGTCCGGCATCTCGAGGGGCGGGACGGCCTCGTCGTTGGTCAGTTTAAGCGGCGGCCGGTTACGGGATTTCATCAGGCGTCGAGCTCGATTCATGCGCGTGGCGCGCGAGAACGCGCCGATTCGACCCTAGCGGGTCAAAACCCAAGGTCCAAGCCGTACAGATTCAACAGACGTGGACTGTTCGCGATCAGCAATCGCGCCTGGTATCTGCGCTGAAGGCGGCGGACTTGTCCGGACGGCAGTCTGCGCTGCGATGGACTTCGCGTTCCGCAGGCTGGGACGAATGGATGTCGACGCCGAACTGCGACAGTACGGCAGCCGCCAGCAATGCGATGAAGCCAGCGATCAGTTCCACCAGCGCCTGCATAGACGGCGTCTCCAACAGCCCCCATGGCCGATTGTTTTATGCGCCTGTTTGGCGAACGTCACAATCCCGCCGCGTAAAGATTGACCGGGCGTGGCGTGCATGAAACGGAGAAGAGGAGGGCGTCCGCATCGCGGTGTCATGCGAATCGGGCAGGCAGGCTGAATGACCCAAGACGGCGACAGCTATGACGGCAGTCTGCTGACCCCCGGAGCGGGCGTCTGGCGCAGCGAGATCGCGCACAGGTTTTCCATCCTGATGGAGAACGAAACCTATTTCGACGCGCTGTCCTCCGCCCTCCAGAAAGCTGAACGGTCGATCGTTGTCCTGGGTTGGCAGTTCGACCCCCGCACCCACCTGGATCCGGAGACCCGGCCCGGCGAAAGACAGCATGAGATCGGCCACCAGTTGCGCATGCTGGTGAAGCGCAAGCCGGACCTGGACGTCCGGCTGCTGATCTGGAAGTCGCCTTTGCTGATTGCCGCGTCCCAGGGCTTCTATCCCCACCGCGCCCAGCGCTGGTTCCGCAAGCGGATGGTCGAGTTCCGCATGGACGCGCCTGGCCCAATCGGGGCCTGTCACCACCAGAAGGTCATCGTCATTGACGACCGCGTCGCCTTCTGCGGCGGGGGCGACATCTCGACGGATCGTTGGGATTCTGTCGAACATCTGGACGGAGATCCGCGTCGCGCCCTGCCGAACGGCGTGATCTGCAAGGCCCGGCATGAGGTGATGTGCGTGATGGATGGGCCGGCCGCGCGCGCTCTGGGCGATCTGGCGCGCGAACGCTGGTTCAAGGCGACCTGGGAACGGACCGTGCCGGACGAGGTCGAGAGCGATCCCTGGCCTGACGGCGTGCCGGTGCAGATGACCGAGGCGCCGGTCGGCATCGCCCGCACCGAACCCAAGTGGAGCGGCCGCCACGAGGTGCGCGAAAACGAGGCCTTGCACCTGGAGGCGATCCGGCGAGCGAAACGACTGATCTATTTCGAGAACCAGTATTTCACCTCGCCGATCATCGCCGCCGCCCTGGCCGAGCGCCTGGCCGAGGTCGACGGTCCGGAAGTGGTTGTCGTCTCTACTGGCAAGAGCCCCAGCTGGTTCGACAGCATGACCATGGATACGGCCCGCGCCGAGGTGCTGTACCGGCTTGAACAGGCCGACAAATACAATCGGTTCTTCGCCTTCGCGCCTTTGACGGCGGAGGGCGACCGCATCATCGTTCATGCCAAGGTGTCGATCATCGATGATCGGCTGTTGCGGATCGGATCGTCCAATCTGAACAACCGGTCGATGGGGCTGGACACCGAATGC
This sequence comes from Brevundimonas sp. EAKA, assembly GCF_000698025.1. Classification (NCBI taxonomy): domain Bacteria; kingdom Pseudomonadati; phylum Pseudomonadota; class Alphaproteobacteria; order Caulobacterales; family Caulobacteraceae; genus Brevundimonas; species Brevundimonas sp. EAKA. The sequence goes on from NZ_JMQR01000165.1 coordinate 2,765, forward strand.
GACGTCGCGGTCGAGCCGACCGATGCGGCCGGCCGCGCGGTCATCGTCCATCATCGCCATCGCACCATCGGTCACTGGATCGGCGTCCCAGCTCAGGATTTTGCGGCTGTGGAGGGGGTGCTGGGGTCGACGGGCGCGGCCATCAGCAGTTTCGGCAGTAACCGGCTCAAGTCCTTGGGTTCGGATCCGCCGACGCGGATCCAGCGGATCTTCGCCGAATGGCAACTGGGCGACCCCACCTCATCGACCGACGCCTGGCGGCCCTGGAAAAGGCTGAACCGTTCGCACCGCACGCGGCCCGCGTCGGAAGGCGGCCAGGCGCCCGGCTAGGGGCCTCGTCCTAGCGGGACGGCTGGACGATCTCGAAGTCGACGATCAGCGGCAGGTGATCCGAGGCGACCCGAGCCAGGGGCGAGAAGTCCGCCTTGACCCCTGTGATGCGGATCTCCGGGCTGACGAAACAATGGTCGATACGGATGGCGGGGAAGCCCGAGGGGAAGGTCTTGACCGACGGCTTCAGGTTCAAAAGGCGCTGACAATCGCCCAATCGGCGCGCCAGCGTCTGGTAGGGCCGGGTGATGGAAGTGGCGTTGAAATCGCCTGCCAGCAGGGTGGGGCCGGTGCAGCCGGCCAACCAGCCGTCGCCCGCAAGGGCCGCCGCCTGCAGGCGTTGTTCACGCGGGACCAGGCCCAGATGGGTGGTCAGCACATTGACCCCGACGCCCTCGATCTGAATCTCGGACCAGATGGCGCCGCGCGGCTCCAGGCCGGGGATGCCGCGCACCGTGGGCAGGGCGTCGGCGCGGATCAGCTTGTCCGTATGCGGCGTCAGAATGGCGTCGCCATACAGTTCGGCCTCGACCCTCATGGCCGGATGGAACCGCGAGGTCATGGCCAGGCCTTCGGCGATGGCTTCGGCCTGATCGACCTTGCCGGTGCGGGCCCGGCCCACGTCCAGCTCCTGAAGGCAGACGATGTCGGCTTCGTGTTCGCCGATCACGGCGACGATGCGATCGACATCCAGACGCTTGTCCGTCCCGACGCAGCGATGGACGTTATAGGTCAGAAGGCGGGGCATGATTTCCCAGGGACGTGTCCGAATCCAGCGGACGGCTAGGCCTTTTGGCCGCCGATTGCGACCCCTGTGCGACGATCAAAGCAGGACCAGATGATCCGGCAGTTCATTGGGATTGTCGGCGCGGGGCGGGAAATGGGCCGCCAGGACCCGGCCGCACTGGTCGATGGCCGCCTCGAACCCGGCGACCGGTCGGCCGGCCTTCAGTTGACGGGTCAGGGCGGCGACAGCGTCGGCCCACACCCCTTCATCGACCTTCTGGTGGATCAGTTCGTCGGCGATCAGTTCGACCTGATGTTCTTTCAGGGCGGCGAAGATCAGCACCCCGGTTCGCTCGCGCGTGACGTGGACGCCATGCGCCAGGAACTGCTGCAGGGCCGCCTTGCGCACACGGGCCTGACGCAGACTGCGCGGCGTGATCCAACGGAGCACCGGCGGGATGCGGGTCAGCAGGAAGACCGCGACGAAGATCACCGCCTGGACCAGGGCGTAGAAGGCCAGGGCTTGACCGACGCCGACGGCCTGGGCCGTGACGTGGGCGGCTTCCCAATCATCTCCGACCGGCCAGGACAGGGTGAAGCCCAACGGTATGAGCGCGGTCGGCGCCAGCAGGGCCGCGGCGGCCGCCCAGGCCAGGCTGACATCCGCGTAAGACGAGACCCCGCGCGAGACGACGCAGAATATCTCGCCCGAGGTGCCGCGCTCGGCCGAGGCGATGGCGTCGGCGACCCGCGCGCGGTCGTCTTCGGTAAACCGCATCACCATCCTCCCGAAGCGCCGCCGCCGCCGAAGCTTCCGCCGCCGCCGCCAAATCCTCCGCCGCCGCCGCCGAAGCCGCCCCCGCCGCCCCCTCGACCGGCGTTTCTCAAAGCCTCCGACGCCGCCCAGATCAGTATGGGAGTGACGCCGTCGCGACGATGACGACGCCCGCGTCCGCCCGAACCGATCGCGCCGACCAAAAAGATGATGAAGATCAAGCCGATGATGACAACAGGCAGGATCACCGCGCCGCCCGCGCCCTCTGGTTCGGTCGCCGCGGCCGCCGTCCGCGCCTGGGCCTCGGCCGGATCCAGCTCCAGCTGGGTGATCAAGGCGTCCACGCCCCTGACGACGCCTGTCTGATAGTCGCCGTCGCGGAAGGCCGGCAGGATGTCGTCGCGGATGACCATGGACGAGAAGGCGTCGGTCAGGATCGGCTCCAGCCCGTACCCGACTTCGATCCGCACCTTGCGTTCGGTCGGGGCGACGATCAGCAGGGCGCCGTTGTCGCCCTCCTTCTGTCCGATGCCCCAGGCCCGGCCCAGCTGATAGCCATAGTCCTCGATCTCCTGATCCTGCAGGCTGCGGACCGTGACCACCACCAACTGGTCGCTGGATCGGGCTTCCAACGCGGCCAGCTTGTCGGTCAGCGCCTGTTCGGTCGCCGTATCCAGCAGATCAGCCTGATCGACCACGCGTCCGGACAGGGGCGGAAAGTCGAGCTTCGTCTGCGCCGTCGCCGGCACGGCGAACAGCAGGACGGCCATCAGACCGAACAGACTGGCGACGACGCCCGCTGGACGT
>NZ_JMQR01000166.1:0-5276 GCF_000698025.1 Brevundimonas sp. EAKA
CCGCTGAACCCACCCTCTCGTTTCCGAAAAGGTCCGCCATGTCTGAGGTTCTCGACACCACGCCCCGCGCCGACGGGTTCCGAATGCCCGCCGAATGGGAGCCCCATATCGGTTGCTGGATGATGTGGCCCGAACGGTCGGACAACTGGCGGGGCGGCGCAAAGCCGGCCCAGCACGCCTTCGCTGCGGGGGCGGCCGCGATCGCCCAAGGCCGGCCGGGGGCGGGCTGCCCCTCCCCCGCCCCGGTTGGGAGCGGGCCGGCCCGGCCCGCGCCGAAACGCAATGAGCCCAGTCTGGACCTGGACGCCCTGGCGGGACCGACGCGGCCGAACAACAATCGCGGCCGTCCGGCGACGGGTCAGCAGGGTTCAGGGACGGCCAGTCGTGCGACCGGCCCACAGTTGGCGGCGCTGGCGGGGCAGGTGAATCCCCATTGGAACCTGAACTGCGACCTGCCGGGCATGGACGCCATGACCATTCGGGTGACGGTGCGGTTGACCTCCGACGGACAGATCGTGGGTTCACCGCGGCTGGAACAGCCGCGCAACGACGCGACCTGGCGGGCGGCTTCCGACGCCATGCTGCGTGCGCTGCGGGCTGCCGCTCCTTTCAACGTGCCGGCCGGTTTCCAGGCCCAGGACGTGCCTTTCCGTTTCGAAACCGCGCGAAAGTGCGGGAATCGCTAAACATCCCGTGACGGGCGCTGTCCTCGACCGAATGTCGCCCTAATCGCCATGAAGCTGGCGATTGTCACAACGTCCGACGATAAGGGCGAGACTGTCTTTCCAAACGTGGGAGCAAATCATGCGTCTGAACCTTCTTCTGGCCTCCGCCGCTGTCACCGTGATGACCGTGTCGATGATGCACAGCGGGGTTCAAGCCCAGCCGGCGCCCCAGAGCGCGCCGATGCAGGATGTCGTCGTCGATGACGGCGTGCTGAAACCCCTGCAGATCGCCATCGTGCCCTTCACCGGCGATCACGGGGCGGATATTTCCAATGTGGTCAGCGGCAATCTGCGGCGGTCGGGCTTCTTCGAGCCGCTGAACCCCGCCGGCTTCATCGAGACCGGCCTGACCCTGGCCAATGCGCCCAACTTCCCGCAGTGGACCCAGATCGGGGCGCAGGCGGTGCTGTACGGCGGGGTGACGCCGCGCGGCGACGGTCGGCTGGACGTCGGCTTCCGCCTGTATGACCCGTATCGTCAGTGCCAGCTGGTCAGCTATCAGTTCACCGCCACCCAGGAACAGTGGCGCCGGATCGCGCACAAGATTTCGGACGTCATCTATCAGCGGATGACCGGGGAGACCGGCTTCTTCGATTCCCGGGTCGTCTTCGTCTCGGAAGAGGGGACGCAGTTGAACCGGATCAACCGCCTGACCATCGCCGACCAGGACGGGTTCAATCCCACCTATCTGACCCAGGGCGACGAGATCATCATGTCGCCGCGCTTCTCGACCTCGCAGCCGGACGAGATCACCTATGTGGCGCTGGGCAAGGACTATAGCCGGATCTATCTGCGCAACCTGACCACGGGCCGCACCGAAAGCCTGGGCGAGTTCGACGGCCAGGTGCTGGCGCCGCGCTTCTCGAACGACGGCAACAAGATCGCCTTCTCGATCATCCGGGGCGGCAATACCGACATCTATGTGATGGACCTGCGCAGCCGGCAGCTGTCGCGCCTGACGTCGGACCCCGGCATCGACACCTCGCCGTCGTTCAGCCCGGACGGCAGCCAGATCGTGTTCAACTCGGACCGGTCGGGCCAGGCGCGGCTGTATGTCATGCGGGCCGACGGCTCGGGCCAGCGGCCGATCTCGCGCGGCGGCGGCACCTATACGGCGCCGGCCTGGAGCCCGACGGGCAATCTGATCGCCTTCACCAAGAGCGGCGGCGGCCGGTTCTCGACCGGGGTGATGAACGCCGACGGGTCGGGCGAACGCATCCTGTCGTCCAGCTATTTCGAGGAAGGCCCGAACTGGGCCCCCAACGGCCGCTATGTGATGTTCGCGCGCCAGACGCGGGGCGGGGACACGCGGCTGTGGACCGTGGACCTGTCGGGGCGGGTTGTGGCCCAGGCGGGCTATAACGGCCGCGGCACCGACCCGGCCTGGTCGCCCCTGCTGGACACGCCGCCGTCGAACCTGGGCTATGGCCAGGGGGCCGACAGCTGCCCGAGCTGAGCCCGTTCGGCTCAACAGTGTGTTATTCCGTCTGGCGCTCGAAATCGGGCCCGGGCAAACTGTATGGCCAAGCTTTAGGCCTCCGTCCTAATTTCAAAGTGTCAGGAGACGACCCCATGAAGACTTCCCGCATCATCACCCTGGCCATGGTCGGCTGCGCCGTCGCCGCCATGGCCGCCTGCGCCCGCAAGCCGGTCGAAGGCGTCGTGCCCGCCGCTCCGGAGACCGCGCCGACAGGCCCGGCCTATCCGACCGCCCCGACCGGTCCGGTGACGGGCGGCAACATGGGCGCCGCCGCCCCCGGCACGGAACAGGACTTCGTCGTCAACGTCGGCGACCGCATCTATTTCGACCTGGATTCCTATGACGTCCGTTCGGAAGCCATGCCGCGCCTGGACGCCCAGGCCCAGTGGCTGCAGCGCTATCCGCAGGTGACCGTCCGCATCGAAGGCAACGCCGACGAACGCGGCACCCGCGAATACAACCTGGCCCTGGGCGCCCGCCGCGCCGAGGCCGTGCGCACCTATCTGATCAATCGCGGCGTGCCGGCCGGCCGCATCGACACCATCAGCTACGGCAAGGAGCGTCCGATCGCCGAGGGGTCCAGCGAGGACAGCTGGGCGCGCAACCGCAACGCCCACACCGCCATCGTCTCGGGCGCCCCGCGCTGAGACGACTGGCCGGACGAGACGGATGGAGGCGTCGGCCAAGGCCGGCGCCTCTTTCTTTTTGCCTGCCGGGTGATCAAGGTGGCGGCGGATTCGATCGGGGGATTGGCGTTTGGATATCGAAGGGGCCGGTGGCGCGATCACCGGGGGACTGATCGCGGGGGCGGTCGAGAAGCCGACGGGGCATGCGGGCGAGGCGGGGCATGGCGTCTGTTCCGACTGCGGCGCGGCGACCAGCGGGAATTTCTGCGCCAACTGCGGCCAGGCGACCCATGTGCACCGCACCTTGCTGCACCTGGGCGAGGAGCTGTTGCACGGGGTCATGCATTTCGACGCCCGCGTCTGGCGGACCCTGCCGCTGCTGGCCTTCAATCCCGGCCGGCTGACGCGGGAATGGGTGGAGGGCCGGCGGACCCGCTATGTGTCGCCGCTGGCGATCTTCCTGTTCACCCTGTTCGTCATGTTCTTCGCGCTGAGCTTCATGCCCCAGCCGTCGGCGCCCGTGGTGCTGGCCGGCGACATTCAGGAGCAGCGTCAGGAATTGCTCGAGGCGGAGCGCGGTCTGGCCGAGGCCCGCGCCGAAGCCGCCAGCGACCCCTCCGGCATGGCCGACATGGGGATCAAGGCCGGCGAGGCCCTGGTGGCGCAGAAGCGCGCGGCGCTGGCGCGTCTGGAAACCGAGCAGAGCCAGGGGCGGGCCGACGGGCTCAAGCCGGGCAGCTGGCAGGCCAGCATCAAGGACATCGCCTCGGGCGACGATGTGTCGGGCGGCACGACCAAGCTGAAGGTCATGGGCCACGAGGCCGACAAGGATGACCACGGGTTCGGGGCTACAGTCTTGAAAAAGCTACAGAACCCGGACCTGGCCCTCTACAAGCTGCAGCAGACGATGTACAAGTTCGCCTTCCTGCTGGTGCCGTTCTCGATCCCGTTCCTGGCCTTGCTGTTCCTGTGGCGACGCGGCTTCACCCTGTATGATCATGGGGTGTTCGTGCTGTATTCGCTGACCTTCATGGCCCTGCTGTTGATGGTCATCGTCCTGGCCAGAACGATAAACGGCCCGCTGGGGGGACTGGTCACCGCCATCGGCGTGGCCGCCATCCCCGTCCATGTGTTCGCCCAGCTGAAGGGGGCGTACAGTCTGTCGATCTTTTCGGCCCTGTGGCGGACGGTCCTGCTGCTGTTCTTCTGCAACATCGTGATCGGCCTGTTCGTCATGGCCATCGTCTATCTGGGGCTGGGGCACTGACCCTGCCTTGCGGCGGCCCCAAATCGGTGGAACCTAGCGACCCATGACCTTCAAGCTCTCCTTCATGCGCAGCCGCGCCTTCGCCGCCACGGCCGTCGGCCTGGTCCTGATCGCCGGGGGCGCCGTCGCCCAGCAGGCGGCGCCGAACATCATGCAGCCGATCGAATGGGACAAGCGCCGGCTGGAACAGCTGGATCGCAATGTCCGTCGGCTGGAGCGCGCCCTGACCCAGCGCAACGCCGCCGGCGAGCCGGTGCTGGTCGAGCCCGACCCGGAGGTCGTCACCCTGCAGGGCCAGTTCGGCCTGATGAACCAGCGTCTTGAGGACCTGGAAGCCACGGTGCGCCGCATCAACGGCGACAACGAGCGGCTGACCTTCCAGCTGGACGAGGCCCAGCGCGACACCGCCGCCCTGCGCGCCCGGCTGCTGGACGCCGAGGCCCGGATCGAGAAGCTGGAGACGGCGGCCGAGCTGAACGCCCCCATCGAAGCCCATTCCCCCACCGGCGACGCGGCCCAGGATCTGGCGGCGGCGGTGCAGTTGATGAGCAGCGACCGGGCGCGCGGCGCGCGGGCGCTGGAGACTGTGGTCGCCGCCTGGCCCGACACGCCCCAGGCGCGCGAGGCCAATTCCCGTCTGGGCGACATCCGCGCCTCGTCGAACGACAAGGCCGGCGCCGTGCCCTTCTACGCCGCCGCCCTGAAGGACTGGCCGCGCATCGGCTGGGCCGCCGACACGACGCTGAAACTGGCCGACGCCCTGTTCGCCACCAACCGCAAGACCCAGGGCTGCGCGGCCCTGGGCGAGTTCACGCGCCGCTATGCGCCCGCCGCCTCGGACACGCTGAAGGCCCGCGCGACCCAGATGAAGACCGCCAACGGGTGCAGCTGAGGCCCGGGATCGACGGAACCGATACGGGCCTTGTCGCTCGGGTCTTTGCGCGGCTGGATCGGCGGCTGAGTTCTGACGCCCCCCCGCCGGTCGCCCTGGCCCTGTCGGGCGGGGGGGATTCCATCGCCCTGTTGAGACTGGCCGCCGCCTGGGCCAGGGCGCGAGGGCGGCCGCTGACGGCCTTGAGCGTTGATCACCGACTGAACCCGGCCAGCGCCGACTGGACCCGGTTCGCGGGCGAGCCGGCGCGGGCGGCGGGCGCGGACTGGCGCGGACTGGTCTGGGA
>NZ_JMQR01000167.1:0-5267 GCF_000698025.1 Brevundimonas sp. EAKA
TTATAGTGGCCGTCATTGCTTAGTCTGTTGATCTCGTCACCTTTCTAACTGGCTGTCTCATCATGGAAGGCGCTGAATTTTCTTTTATTTTTATTGATGCGGCCGCCACCGCGGTTAACCCGGCGTAATTCTTCGGCAGCGTCTTATGTGTATAAGGGCCAGCTTGGCGACAGCGGCCTTGGGCGCGGTCGTCTTGGCGGGTGTTTTTGCAGCGGCCGGTTTGGCGGCGGCGGTCTTCACGGCGGCGGGCTTGGCGGCCTTGGGCGTGACGGTTTTCTCGGCGACGGCCTTCGCGGCGCTCGACTTCGGCGCAGCTTTAGGCTTGGAAGCGGCGGTCGCCGGCTTCGGCGACGCAGTTTTAGACGTAGACGGTGACTTGGCCATGTATTCCCCGACCCCTCGGTTCGTTAAAAAGCCCGGCGGCGTCGGGAAGACGAAGCGCCGGATCGCAGTGATTCGTCATCTTAGCGGTGTTTGAAAAATGTCCGAGTCTGCAGTTCAGATAATCGCACGGGGTCCGCGCGAAAACGCAGAGGCCGCCGCCGCCGCCATCGACGCCGATCCCACACTGGAAGGGGCGACCTATTCCATCCTGGAGGAGGACGAGGATCGCAACATCTGGCGCATCGACGCCTTCCCGACCACGGCCGAGGAGGTCGAGGGGCTGAAGGCGACCCTGGCCGACTATCCGGTCACCGTCACGGTCGAGAAGCTGGCCGACGCCGACTGGCTGGCCATGTCCTTGTCGGGCCTGCCGCCGGTGCGGGCCGGGCGCTTCTTCGTCTATGGGGCGCATGACGAGGGACGAGTGCCGCCCAACGCCGTCAATCTGAAGATCGACGCCGGCGCCGCCTTCGGCACCGGCCACCACGGCACGACGGTCGGCTGTCTGGAAGCCTTCGACGATCTGCTGAAGCGCGAGCGGTTCGAGCGGGTGCTGGACGTCGGCTGCGGCACGGGCGTCCTGGCCATCGCGGCGGCGCGGACCGGCAGCCGGATCGCGGTCGGCACCGACATCGACGCCCCCTCGGTGCGGATCGCCAACGAGAACGCCGCCCTGAACCAGGCCCACGCCAGCTTCGTCCACGCCTCGGGCCTGAACGATCAGCGGGTGCGCCGCCACGGGCCCTATGATCTGGTCTTCGCCAATATCCTGGCCCCGCCGCTGGTGGCCCTGTCGCAGGACATCAAGATGGCCTTGAGCCTGGGTGGGGTCGCCATCCTGTCGGGCCTGTTGCGGACCCAGGAACGGCGGGTGACGGCGGCCTATACGTCGCGCGGCTTCCGGCTGGAGAAGCGCATCCATCACGACGCCTGGAGCGCCCTGGTGCTGCGGCGGATGGGCTGAGGAACGAGAGACGAGACGATGCGCCAGACCTTCGATGAGACCACCGATCCGTCCTTTGGGGCCAAACACCTGCCGCTGCTGCGCGCCGAGATGGCCAAGCAGGGGCTGGACGGCTTCCTGATCCCGCACGAGGACGAGCACCAGAACGAATATCTGCCTGACGCCAACGAGCGGCTGGCCTGGGCCACCGGCTTCACCGGCTCGGCCGGGGCGGCGGTGGTGTTTCAGGATCGGGCCAGCATGTTCACCGACGGCCGCTATACGGTCCAGGTCAAGGCCCAGACCGATCCGGCCCTGTTCGAACGGCGTGATCTGAACGACGTCGCCGCCTATCTGGAGACGGCGAAGCCCGGCCAGGTGATCGGCTATGATCCGAAGCTGCACAGCCCGGACGCCCTGGTCGCCCTGAAGCGGGCGGCGGAGAAGGCCGGGGCCGAGCTGAAGCCGGTCGAAGCCAATCCGCTGGACCAGGCCTGGGGCGCGGATCGTCCGGCCCAGCCGACCGCGCCCGTCGTTCCTCATGAAGACGTCTATTCCGGCGAAAGCCATGCGGCGAAGCGGGCGCGGATCGGCAAGGCCGTGGCCGACGCCGGCGCCGAGGCCGTGGTGCTGACCGCGCCCATGTCGATCGCCTGGCTGTTCAATGTACGCGGCGGCGACGTGATCCGTTCGCCCCTGCCCATCGGTCAGGCCGTGCTGGAGGCCGACGGCAGGGCGCGGCTGTTCCTGGACGGGGCCAAGGTGACGAATGAGCTGCCGGCCTGGCTGGGCGACGACGTCCAGCTGGAGGCGCCCGAACGGCTGGCCGAGGCGCTGGACGGTCTGGCGGGCAAGAAGGTCATGATCGATCCGGCCCTGTCGTCCGCCTGGTATTTCGACCGGCTGGAGCAGGCGGGAGCGACGGTGGTGCGGGCGGCGGACCCCTGCGCCCTGCCTCGCGCGACCAAGAATGCGGTCGAGATCGAGGGCAGCCGACGCGCCCATATCCGCGACGGCGCGGCCCTGGCCAACTTCCTGCACTGGGTCGATACGACGGCCCAGCAGACCCTGCCGGACGAACGCGAGGTGGTGGAGACGCTGGAGCGGTTCCGCGAGGCGACCGGGGCGCTGAAGGACCTGAGCTTCGACACCATCGCCGGGGCCGGTCCGAACGGCGCCCTGCCGCATTACAAGCCGGTCGGCGCCACGATCCGCCGGATCGAAAACGGCTCTCTGCTGCTGGTGGACGGCGGCGGCCAGTATCTGGACGGGACGACCGATGTGACCCGCACCATGGCGGTGGGCGAGCCGACGGCGGACCAGCGTCACAAGTTCACCCTGGTGCTGAAATCCCATATCGCCATGGCGACGATCCGCTTCCCGGCGGGGACCAGCGGCATGGCGCTGGACGCCATCGCCCGCGCGCCGATGTGGGCGGCGGGGCTGGATTATGATCACGGCACCGGCCACGGCGTCGGCTCCTATCTGGGGGTCCATGAGGGGCCGCAGCGGATCGCCAAATGGGGCACCAGCCAGCCGCTGCTGGAGGGGATGATCCTGTCCAACGAGCCCGGCTATTACCGCGAAGGCCATTGGGGCATCCGCATCGAGACCCTGCAGGTGGTGACGCCGGCGGTGGTTCCCGAGGGCGGCGAGCGGCCGATGCACGGGTTCGAACAGCTGACCTTCGCGCCGATCGACCGCAGACTGATCGCGGTCGACCTGCTGACCCCGGCCGAACGGGCTTACGTCGACGCCTATCACGCCGAGACCCTGGCCAAGGTCGGGCCCCTGGTCGGGGGCGAGGTGCGGGCCTGGCTGGAGCAGGCCTGCGCGCCGCTGTGACCATGCTCGCCGCCATAGCCCTTCTGATGACCTGCCAGTTGATGGGCGAGGTGATCCACAGGGTGACGGGTCTGCCGCTTCCGGGGTCCGTTATCGGTCTGGTTCTGCTGCTGGGCTGGCTGGCGCTGGTCCCGCGCGAGCGGCCCACTCTGAAGGCGGTGACGGCGTGGCTGACGGCGCACCTGTCGATCATGTTCGTGCCAGCGGCGGTCGGACTGATTGACGAGGGCGAGCCCTTGTCCCGCTACGGGATCGGTATTCTGGCGGCCACTGCGGTTTCGACGCTTCTGACGATGGTGGTGACCGCGCTGGTGTTCCGGTGGGCGGTCACGCGGTTTGGGCCTGGAGACGCAGGGGACAAAGAGGGCGGGGAGGCGATGTCGTGAACGCCTTGATGACGACGCCGCTGTTCTGGCTGGCGGTTACGCTGGTGGTGTTCGAGGGCGCCGACCAGTTGTCGCGTCGCAGCGAAAGGCATCCGCTTTGCCATCCGGTTCTACTGGCGACGCCGGTTCTGATCGGTCTGTTGCTGATCACCCGCACCGGCTACGCCACCTACAGGAGCGCGACTGAGGCGTTGAGCTTCCTGCTGGGACCGGCGGTCGTGGGCCTGGCGGTTCCGGTTTGGGCGCAGCGGGCGCTGATCCGGCGGCTGGCTGTTCCGATCAGCCTGGCGCTGGCGGCGGGAGCGACGACGGCGGTGGTCAGCGCGGTGGGTGTTCTGACCTTGTTCGGCGCGCCGCGTGAAATCCTGGCGTCGATCGCGCCGCGGGCGACGACGACCCCGGTGGCGATGGCCGTCGCCCAGCAACTGGGCGGGGTTCCGGCCTTGGCGGCGGTCATTGTGCTGATCGCCGGGGTGATCGGAGCCATGACGGCGACCCCCTTGTTCAATGCTCTGAAAATCCGGGATTTCCGCGCACGCGGTCTGGCGATCGGGGTCTCGGCCCACGGATTTGGCGCGGCGCGCGCGTTTCAGGTCGATGCGACGGCGGGCGCGTTCGCCAGCCTGGGCATGGCCTTGAACGCCGTGGCGACAGCTACGCTCCTGTCGGTTCTGGCCCTGCTGCTATAGCCCCTGAGCCGGGGCGATTGCGGATACGTCCCACCGGGCAGGGCAGGTCCGCCAGCGCCGCCTTGGTCGCCTCGTATCCCGCAGCGACCGGTTCGTTATAGGCTTTCCAGTCGCGGATGTCGGTCCCGCCGATCTTGGGCAGGATCAGGACGTCGGCGGCGGCGCGCGACTGATCCATTTCCGCGTCGGTGGTGATGGTCGCCGAGCGCATCAGGATGGAGACGATGGGCGGCCCGGCCTTCCAGGCGCCCGACAGCACCCATTTCCACCAGGAGGGCGGATTTTCCAGCGCGGCCGGATCGACGCCGCGGGTCTGGGACATGTCCACGCCGATGATGGGGCCGCTGTTCAACTGGCGCATCACGCTGGTGGGGAAATTCTTCAGCACCGCTCCGTCGACCAGCACCTGGCCGTCCATGACCACGGGCGGCAGGACGCCGGGAATGGCGATGGAGGCGCGCATGGCCCGGCGCATCAGGCCGGTGCGATGGACCTCGATGCGACCCGAGGTCAGGTTGGACGAAACGGCGAAGAAGGGCAGGGCCAGATCGGCCAGATCTATGTCGCCATAGGCCCGCTCCAGCAGGCCCGCCACCTTGCGGGCGCGGGACATGGCGATGATGGGAAAGGCCAGGTCGGACAGGGGGTCGGACTCGACGAAGGCGCGGCGGATCTCGTAGTCCAGCCGTTCGAACGACCAGCCCAGGGCGGGGCCGGCGGCCACGACCGCCCCCATGGAGGCGCCGCCCACGAAGTCGATGGGCACCCTGGCCTCTTCCAGCGCCTTGATCGCCCCCATGTGGCAATAGGCCCGTGCGCCGCCCCCTGAAAGAACCAGACCCACGGCCGTGCCGGTGATGACGCGGGCCATCCGCTCGGTGTCGGCCGCCACGCCCGAGACGCAGTGGAACCAGCGGTCGGGCTGGAGCACGTTCAGCCAGACCCGGGTGTTGGCCGGCTGGTTCATGCGTGGATCGCGCAGCAGGATCAGGTCGGTAAGGCGCCGGCCGTCGCCGAAGC
>NZ_JMQR01000168.1:0-5236 GCF_000698025.1 Brevundimonas sp. EAKA
GCCGCAGGCCGCCGATCAGGAAGACCAGACCGGCGATGATCCGTCCGCCGGGAATGCGCAGGGCGCCTATGCCCTGGGCCGTCAGGCCGGTGAAGCCGTCGCCCCACAGACCGCCCAGTCCGGCGGCCAGGGGCCAGGCGGCAGGCGCGGTCAGGGCGGCGAGGGCGCCGGACAGCAGCAGCACCCCGCCCGTCGCGGCCAGAGCCTTCAACGGCGTCGGCTTCAACCGCTGCTGGATGGCGTCGCCGACCGCACGGGCCAGACCAAAGGCGACCAGCAGCAGGGCGGCGGGCCAGGCGGCCAGACCCAGCGACTGCATGAACAGATCGGCGAACAAAGCGCCATTGGCGCCCAGCCAGTTGGTGGTCGGCAGGCTGGAAGCCGCGTTCAGGCTGGCGTCCGCAGGGTTCCACGAGATCAGGGCGACCAGAAGCAGGGTCGCCAGCAGGGCCTGTAGCATGCCCCGGAAGCGCACCACGAAGGGCGCGCCCCACAGGATGCGGGCGCTGATCCAGGCCTGACGGCCGACGGCGAGGGCGGTGGACATGAAAGGCGTGACCTTCCGGGCGGCTGACGTTCGACCGCCCTTGTCGCACCTTCAGGGTTAAGAGGTTGTTTACCAGCCGTCCCCAGCCGTCAGAGGATCACCGCCTCGACGGAGCGACGCGGGGACAGAGGCAGGGTCGGACCGAAGCCGAGCCGCAGCACCAGGTTCGGACGTTTGTCGCCTTCGCCGACCAGGGCGGCCAGTTCCGGGCGCAGGGCTGCAACCTCGACCGGCTGATTGACGAAGGCGTGGCGAAGCCCCAGGCCCGTCGCAGCCAGCATCAGTCTCTGGCAGGCCCGGCCGACGGCGATCCAGTGGGCGGGATCGGATCGTTCCGCCACGAAGACGGCCACGGCGGCGGACGAGGCGATCTGGGCCTCATAGCGGGTGTTTTCGCTCGCGGCTGTAAAGAACCGGTCGAAAGCGAGCCGGCCCAGGCCATCGGGCAGGACGGGACTGCCGCTGGACGCCGAAAACAGGCCGTCGCCCTGGCGCAGGGCCGCGCGGGGATTGAAGCGCAGCCAATGTTTCAACTCGGCCATGAAGGCGGGATCGGCCATCTGGGCGGTGTTGCCGGCGACCACCAGTTCGCGGACGCGATCCAGGCTGGGCCGGTCGGTCAGAAGATGAAAGGCGACGCCGGGCGCCGTGGTCGCCTGACGCAGTCGGGCCAGCGCGCTCGGCGGTATGGGATGGCCGTCATAGATGGTGCGGCTGGAGCGTCGAGCTGGAATGGCGGCGAACAGGGGATCCGGTTGGGCGGCTCCGGAGGTGAAGCTGTAGCGCAGGCTGCGTCCGTCAGCGCCCAAAGCCAGTTCGCCGGGGCGGCCGGTCGCGGCGGCGGCGATGCGCAAATTCTCGGCCGCACAGCCCAGGCTGACGAACAGATGGTGGTCATCGGGATCGACCGCCGGCGTCCGGCGGGTCAGGTCGGGCAGGATATCGACAGCGCCGTCGGAGAGGCGAAAGCGCCAGGGTTGGGTGTTGTGACCGCTGGCCGCCAGGGCGGCGTAGCGGACCAGTTCAGTCACGGGGGGAGCGTCCGTCAGGGGCGCGCGAAACCGGGCCGTGAGACGGTCGTAGTCGCCGCTTGATCCTGTGGATGTCCGCCAAGCGACGCCGCCCGCCGCGCCCAGGGCGAGCGTTGCGCCGGCGCCGATCAGAATCCGTCGTCTGTTCATCCTGGCCTCCTGCCGCGCTATCCGTGGGGCAGTCGTCGGGCGAAAGCCTTGACCGAGGTCAAGGCCTGTCGGCGTTGCGACGATTTCCCGTCTGGACGTTTCGGTCTTCGGGCGCGACAAGCCTGCCATGGCAGACACCGAACGCTACGACATCATCATCGCCGGTGCGGGGTTGAGCGGGGCGGCGTTCGCCCTGGCGGCGGCCCAGGCCGGGTTGAAGGTGGTCCTGGTCGATCCGCAGCCGTTCAGCGCACAACTTGCGCCGACGTTCGACGGCCGTTCGACGGCCGTGGCCTTTTCGACCTTCCGCATGTTGGACGCCCTGGGCCTGGGCCAGTCCCTGCGGCCCCACGCCTGCCGGATGGACCATATCCTGGTGACCGACGGCCGTCGGCCGGGCGCGGCCAGCCGGTCGGCCTCGCCGGCCTTCCTGCGGTTCGACGCCGACGAGATCGGCGGCCGCACGGGCGGCGAGCCGCTGGGCTATATGGTCGAGAACCGCCGCATCCGCGTCGCCCTCGCTGAGGCGGTGACGGCGGCGGGGATTGAGGTGCGGGCGCCGGCCTCCGTCGCCAGTGTCCAAACCGACGCCGGCAAGGCGACCGTGACCCTGGCGGACGGCGCGACCCTGATTGCGTCTCTGGTGGTGGGGGCGGAAGGGCGGGGTTCGACGGTTCGACGGGCCGCCGGCATAGACACCGTCGGCTGGGCCTACGGCCAGAGCGGGGTGGTGGCCACGGTGCGGCTGGGCCGCGATCATGGCAATGTCGCCCACGAATATTTCCTGCCCAGCGGCCCCTTCGCCATCCTGCCGCTGACGGATCAACGCGCGAGCCTGGTCTGGACCGAGACGACACGCCGGGCCGAGGCCCTGCGCGACGCCTCCGACGCAGCCTTCCAGTCCCATCTGATGCGGCGGTTCGGCGATTTCCTGGAGGATGTCACGGTCGAGGGGCCGCGTTTCGTCTATCCGCTGTCGCTCAGCCTGGCCGAGAAGATCGTCGCGCCGCGCATCGCCCTGATCGGCGACGCGGCCCACGGCGTGCACCCGGTGGCCGGCCAGGGCTTGAACATGGGCTTGAAGGACGCGGCGGCCCTGGCGGAGGTCCTGGCCGAGGCCGCGCGTCTGGGCGAAGATATCGGGGCCGAGACGGTGTTGGAACGTTACGCCCGCTGGCGCCGGTTCGACACGGCGGCCCTGGCGGCGGGGTTCGACGCCTTCGTGCGGCTGTTCTCCAACGACATCGCCCCGGTGCGGATCGCACGCGACCTCGGCATGGCGGCGGTAAATCGCATCGGGCCTTTGCGCCGGGCCTTCATGCAGGAAGCCGGCGGGGCGACCGGAGACCTGCCGAAACTGCTGCGCGGCGAGGCGGTCTAGTTCAGCCGCAGCCGCACGCGTTCGAAGGTCGAACTGCGCCGCGCCTCCTCGACGCCGTCCAGGCCGTGAGCCCGGGACAGGGCCTGGAGCGAGCCGGTCAGGGCGCCCTGTTTCTCGCGTGCGGCGGCGACGTCCAGCCAGGGCCGATGATCGTCGGGGTCCAGCAGGGCGCGGCGCAGGGCCGAGCGTTCGGCGGCGTCATAGTCGCGGCTTAGGATGGCGCGGCTGAACAGCATGTTCTGCAGCCGGATCAAGGTCTGGCGGTCGGTCACCGGCGCCATCAGTATGTCCAGACGGTCGGCGACATGCGGCGTCAAGCCGGCGCGTAAGGCGCGGCGCGTCAGTTCGCTGGGCATGACCAGCCGCCCCTGACTGAAGGGGTCCAGGGCCACCGGTCCCTCGGCCGTCTCGACACGGACCAGAAAATGGCCCGGGAAATCCACACCCGCCGCCTTGAGCCCCGCCGCTCGGGCCGCGTGCAGATAGAAGACCGCAAGCGCCGCCGACAGGCCGCGCCGACGTTCGGCCACTGCAATGATGTCGGTGTTGTCGGGATGGTCGTAGTGCAGCAGGTCGCCGTTCAGCCGCAGGTCGGCCGCCATGGTCTCGGACAGGGCGTCGTCGGGACCTTCTGCGCCGATCCGTTCCTTCAGCCGTTCGCAGGCGCCGTGGGCCAGGGTGCGGACGGGCTCGGCGTCGCGCAACGGATTGTCGTGAATGGCGCAGGCGATCGCGGCCTCCAGCAGCGGGAAGCTGTCGTCGCCAGCCGCTCCGGCCGACGTCAGGATGGCCTCGGCCTTCTCCCGCGTCATGCGATCCTTTCAGCCCCCGCCGTGTCTCTGGACGCCGCGAAGATGACGCGGAAACCGGCCAGGAGCCAGCGCCACCATATCAATTCTCAAATCAAGAGGTTGCAGGGCCGGCCGATTGCGTCGGACGGCCTCGCCCGCCGCGATCAGTCGATCATGCTGGGCCGGCTTCAGCGCCAGGAGCGCGGCGTTCAGGGTGGTGCGTCGCTTGACCTCGACCACGGCCAGGATACGGCCGCGTCGCGCCAGCAGGTCGATTTCACCGGACCGGGTCTTCAGGCGGAAGCCCAGCACCTGATAGCCCTTGAACATCAGCCACAGGGCGGCGACCCATTCGGCCGCATGGCCGGCCTTAAAGGCGGCGCCGCCCTTGGCCTGACGCCACGCCGCCTTGGGGCGTCGCTTCGGCGCCGGGCGGGGCAGGCGGGCGTTCACTTGCCCTGGAGCTCCAGAGCCCGGCGGTAAAGAGGCTTGCGCGGCAGGTCCAGGGCGCGCGACACCTCTGACGCCGCTTCGCCGGGCGCCAGACGCGTCAACGCGTCAGCCAGGGCCGCATCGGCATCTGCAGCCGAGGCGACCTCGGCTTCGCCGGGGCCGACCACCACGACGATCTCGCCCTTGGGACCGTGGAGTTTGGGATGGACGGCCAGTTCGTCCAGCGGGCCGCGCACGCATTCCTCGAACAGCTTCGTCAGTTCGCGGGCCACGGCGGCGGGGCGCGGTCCCAGGACGGCGGCCATATCCGTCAGACTGTCGCGCAGACGCGGCCCGCTCTCGAAGAAGACCAGGGTCTGGCGCTGGGTCTTCAGGTCTTCCAGCATCGACTTGCGGCCGGCGGTCTTGGGCGGCAGGAAGCCGGCGAACAGGACCCGGTCGGCGGGCAGGCCGGCGATGCACAGGGCGGCCAGCAGGCTGGACGGACCGGGGATCGGATGGACCGGCAGCCCCTCGGCGATCACGGCCCGGGCGACGACGAAACCGGGGTCCGACACCAGCGGCGTGCCCGCGTCCGAGACCAGGGCCACCACCTCGCCGTTCCTGAGCCGTTCGATGGCCAGTTCAGCCGCGCGGGTCGAGGCGTGATCGTCGCAG
Organism: Brevundimonas sp. EAKA; assembly: GCF_000698025.1. NCBI lineage: Bacteria > Pseudomonadati > Pseudomonadota > Alphaproteobacteria > Caulobacterales > Caulobacteraceae > Brevundimonas > Brevundimonas sp. EAKA. The sequence continues at coordinate 5,011 of NZ_JMQR01000168.1, forward strand.
CGTTCAAGCTTCGCCTTCAGCCCGTATGCGGTCAGCAGTTTGGCGGTGACGCGGGTGTCCTCGGCCAGGACCAGGTCCGCGGCGGCCAGGACGTCCAGCGCCCTCAGCGTCATGTCGCGCAGGTTCCCGATCGGCGTCGCCACCAGATAGAGACCCGGCTCCACCCGCCGGGGCGGTGGAGCGGTGGGCGGGAAGGGGCCGGGTTCGCTCATGATCAGACGGTGGG
>NZ_JMQR01000169.1:0-5227 GCF_000698025.1 Brevundimonas sp. EAKA
TGGAGGCCGTCGGCAGGTGCAGATGTGTATAAGAGCCGGGAAGGTCGCTCGGCCGCGATTGGGGGGATGCTCCGGCGCCTCCGCCAGGCGGAGACGGGGCGTCACGCAGCCCTCGGTCCGGGCGAAATGCGTCGCCCAGTCGTCCCGGTCCCGCGCCGCGAACAGGGCGGCGAGCCGGTCGTGCAGTGCGGCCCAGCCGGTCCTGTCATGCTGAGGCGCTTCGGACGGATTGATCCCAAGGCCCGCCAGCAGCGCGGCGTAGAAGCGCGGCTCCAGCGCCGCGACCGCGACGAAGCCGCCGTCCCGACAGGCGTAGCAGCGATAGAAGGGCGCGCCTCCGTCCAGCAGATTGGCTCCGCGGCGCTCGCTCCATAGCCCTTGCCCGCGCAGAGCCTGGAACAGGCCGCCCAACAGGGCCGCGCCGTCGGTCATGGCGGCGTCCACGATCCGGCCCCGTCCGGCGGTCCTGGCCTCCAGCAGGGCCGCCAGCACCCCTGTCGTCAGCATCATCGCCCCGCCGCCGTAATCGCCGACCAGGTTCAGCGGCGGGGGCGGCGGGCGGTCCGCCTCGCCCATGGCGTGCAGCACCCCCGACAGGCCGATATAGTTCAGGTCGTGCCCCACGGCGTCGGCCAGCGGCCCGGTCTGGCCCCAGCCTGTCACCCGACCGAAGACCAGGGTCGGGTTGCGGGCGTGCAGAACCTCGGGACCATAGCCCAGCCGTTCCATGACCCCCGGACGGAAGCCTTCGATCACGGCGTCCGCGCCATCGATCAGGCGCAGGATCCGCTCGCGGTCGCTGTCGGACTTCAGGTCCACGGGTACGGCGGTCCGTCCGCGATGCAGCAGGGCCCCGCCCACCTCGGCGAAAACGGGGGCGCCCGCCGAGGCCGCGCGGGTCAGACGCAGCACCTCGGCCCCCATGTCGGCCAGCATCAGGCCGGCGAAAGTCACCGGCCCCAGGCCGTCGAACTCCAGGATGCGCAGTCCGTTCAGCGGTTTCATACGCATTGAGTAGCAGACCCGGTCTTGACCGGAAGAGCGGATTGCAACAGAAGGCGCCCTTCGACGGTTCGGGCCAGTCCTGAACGTCGCACGGTGCGTCCTTAGCTCAGTTGGTTAGAGCATCTGACTTTTAATCAGAGGGTCCTCGGTTCGAGCCCGAGAGGACGTACCATTTCTCCCTTTTGCGGAGCCCCCCCCGATGAGCCAGCCCGTCTTCTTCGCGGTCGAGACCGGCGGGACCAAGATCGTATGGCGCATCGTCGATGCGGCGGGCGTCGTGCTGGACGAGGGTCGGTTTGCGACCGGGCGGCCTGAGGCGGCGGTCGAGGCGCTTGTCGCCGCGGCGGCCGAACGGCCGGTCGCCGGGCTGGGCGTCGCCAGCTTCGGGCCTCTGGTGGTCGATCCGGCTTCGCCACAGCGCGGGCTGATGCTGGCCACGCCCAAGCTGGGCTGGACCGGGTTCAATCTGTCCAGGACCCTGGCGGACCGTCTGGGCGCCCCTTTCGCCGTGGATACCGACGTCAACGCCGCCGCCGTGGCCGAGGCCCGACTGGGCGCGGGCCGTGGGGCGCGGGCCGTGGCCTATGTCACCGTGGGCACGGGGATCGGCGGCGGCCTGTGCGCGGACGGCCGGACGCTGAAGGGCGCGCTGCATCCGGAGATCGGTCATCTGTTCGTGCGCCGGGTCGAGGGCGACGTCCAGGCCAGCGCCTGCCCCTTCCATGCCGATTGCGTCGAGGGGCTGGCGGCCGGGCCGGCGGTTCAGGCGCGGCTGGCGGGGCGACGCCTGGAAGACGCGGATGCGGTGCGGGCGGCGGTCGCCGATTATCTGGGGCAACTGGTCGCCGGCCTGGTGTTCGCCTGGGCGCCGGATCGGATCGTGTTCGGCGGCGGCGTCATGTCCACGCCGGGCCTGATCGCCGAGGTCGAGGCGGCGGCGCGACGCCGGGTCAACGGCTATGGATCGGCGGTGGTGATGGGCGAGGGCGGCTATCTGGTGGCGGCCGAGCGTGAGCACGCCGGGCTGGATGGGGCGATGCTGATGGCGCGGGATCTGGCCGCCTGATCGCGGATAGACGCCGCCGAAGGGCGCGGGGGTTTTGATCGCGACGGCCGGGCGTGATCTAAAGGCCGGATGAAGCCGATCCTCCCTCTGGCCCTCGGGGCCGTCCTGCTCGCCGGCTGCAACGCCGGGCGTTCGGCCATGAGCGGCGCGGAACAGGTCGGGGCGGGGTTGGGCGACGCCGTCACCGCCCCGCTGGACGATTTCAATCTGCGGCGTCAGCTGATTCCGACGGTTCTGCTGCAGGCCGAGGCCAATCCCTATGACCTGCGCAATCTGAATCAGTGCTCGACCATCGGCGCCGAGGTGGTGCGGCTGGACGAGGCCCTGGGGCCCGACACCGATGAACCGCCGCGCCAGGACGGCTCCTATCGCAGCGAACAGGCGGCCGATGCGGCGGCCAAGGCGACGCTGGACGCCATTCGCGGCACGACCACCGATTTCATTCCGGGCCGCAGCTGGATCCGTCGGCTGAGCGGGGCCGAACAGCACAGTCGTCATGTCCAGTCGGCCATCCAGTCGGGGCGGATGCGGCGGGCCTTCCTGAAGGGGATCGGCATGCAGAGGAACTGCGCCCCGCCGGCGGCCCCCAGCTGGTTCCGGCCGAAGCGGTAGGGGCGGCTTGGCCGTTCGACCCACGACCGACAGGATCTAACGTCTGCCGGCAGGCCGGCGCTTGTCGGTGCGATCGCCTCTGATCTGAACCGCGCCGTCCTTGGCGAAGGCCTCGAAGGAGGATTTGTCGATGTTGCGGAACTCGCCGGTCCGGTCCCAGTCCCAGTCGAAGGATATCCGTTCGCCCTTGTGCGCGAACTTGCCGGACCAGTGGGCGAAGAAGGAATATTTGTCGCCGCCGATGATGATGACATGGCGGTGCAGGGCCGTCTCGTTCCCCGCATCGCGGGGCGGCTCTTCCAGATAGGTGTTGTAGGCGTGGAAGCCTGACTTCTCGACGCGCATCAAATGGTTCCGGGGGTCAGTTCGACACATGCCGCGCATGGAAGTCGCGGCGGAACTGTTCGAATCGGCCTTCCGAAATCGCGGCGCGCATGGCGGCGGTCAGGGCCTGGTAGAAGGCGATATTGTGCCAGCTGAGCAGGACCTTGCCGAGGATTTCGTCGGCGCGGATCAGGTGGTGCAGATAGGCTTTGGAATATTGCGACGACGGCCCGTCGATGGCGGGGTCCAGCGGATCCTGGTCCTCGGCGAAACGGGCGTTCTTCAGGTTCAGCGGACCGTCCCAGGTCCAGGCCTGGCCGTGGCGGCCGGCGCGGGTGGGCAGGACGCAGTCGAACATGTCCACGCCGCGATACGCCGCCTCGACCAGGTCGATCGGCTTGCCCACCCCCATCAGATAGCGGGGACGGTCGGCGGGCAGCATCTCGGGGGCGTAGTCCAGCACCTCGCACATGGCCTGGTGGCCTTCGCCCACGGCCAGACCGCCGATGGCGTAGCCGTCGAAGCCGATCTCACGCAGCTGGTCCGACGACTGGCGACGAAGGTCCTCGAAGGTCGAGCCCTGCTGGATGCCGAACAGGGCCTGGTTTTCCCGCTCGCCGAACCGGGCCTTGGAGCGGGCGCCCCAGCGGATCGACAGTTCCATGGCCTTCTGGGCCGCGTCCTTCTCGGCCGGATACGCCACGCACTGGTCCAGTTGCATCGAGATGTCGGCGCCGATCCGGTCGGCCTGGATCTCGATCGAGCGTTCGGGCGTCAGGACGTGTTTGGAGCCGTCGATGTGGGAGGAGAAGGTCACGGCCTCTTCCTTCACCTTCGAGATGCCGGCCAGGGACATGACCTGGAAGCCGCCGCTGTCGGTCAGGATCGGCTTGTCCCAGCCCATGAATTTGTGGAGACCGCCCAGACGCTCCATCCGCTCGGGGCCGGGGCGCAGCATCAGATGATAGGTGTTGCCCAGGATGATGTCGGCGCCGGTCGCCTTGACCTGGTCCACCGTCATCGCCTTCACCGTCGCGGCCGTGCCGACCGGCATGAAGGCCGGGGTGCGGATGTCGCCGCGCGCGGTCTTCAGCACGCCGGTGCGGGCGCGACCCTCTTTGGCGGAAATCTCGAAGGGGAAGGGCATCAGGCGATCAGTCGTTCAAGCTGTTCGACCCGCGCCAGATCCTTGGGGCGGCCGAACAGGCGGTAGAGGGCGATATGGTCCCGGATGTCGGGCACGAACAGCGGGACGTCGTCGATGAAGACCGGACGGCGCGACGTAAAGGCCACCGGCCGCCATTCGGCGCCGTCGCGGGTCTCCAGATCGGCCATGACCTCGACCAGGATCGGCTGATCCGGGGCGCGGCCGAAGACGGCCGAGCGGAACAGGCCCTCGCCCGGATCGGCCACGACCTGGCCGTCCAGCGCCGCCAGCAGGGCGCGGGCGTCGCGCGGGGCGCACAGGACGTCGATGTCGGGCACATGCAGGTCGGTCAGGCCGTACAGCGCCATGGCCGCCCCGCCGAAGATCCACCAGGGCTCGCGCAGATCGCGCGCGGCCTCGCCAACGGCGATCAGGCCGTCCTGGAGATCCTGCGGAAGGTCGCTTTGGAAGTCGTCGAGGGACAAGGGGGGCTCGTTTTCGTCAGCAGGCGGCATTTAAGGGGTTGGGCGGCGGAAGGCTACAGACATGCGGCGTCATCTTCGCGCTTTCGTTGCGAAGTTTATGGAGGGCTGGGCGGGGCGCCGGGCCTTCGCCCGGAGTTTGATCTAGAAATACCGTTTCGACGAAGGTTTGACGCCCCGCGCGAATGGTTGGCCTGCAAGCTCGGGGCGCCGAGCGGTGGCGGTCTTATCGCCTAACCCCATAAGCCTGCGACGGGTCGGCGGTCCCTGCGAAGAACCGTCCCGAGTGCGATCGAGTATCCCCCTCGACCCTCCGGCGACGTCCGGAGACGCCGTCGGCGCGGAGGAGTTGCACCCCCGCTCCCGTTCCATCCGCTCCCGCCGCCGCAAGGTCGCAGGCCAAGCGAGCCCTCCAAGCGACGAGACCGGGCGTGATTATAGGGGACGGGGAAACCCTGGCGGGAAAGTCGGGGCGAGAAACTGACAAGCCGTTGGAATCGTTACGGCAGGACCAGCGTCATTGTGACAGTTGGGGCCGTTCGGGCCCCCTCCGTCTCGCCGGCTTCGCCGGCGATCCACCTCCCCCAGGGG